>SLQE01000007.1 GCA_007131635.1 Bacteroidota bacterium
ACTATACCAATCCCTGCCCACGGGCGGGGGGATTCCTCGGGGAATGCACTCATAACCTGTGCATGGGATATATTTAAAAAAAAGATCAGTACACCGGGAAAAAATATTATATACTTTATAATCATAGTACCCTCAATACTCCATAAACGTGTGAAAGGGGTATCGATCCAACACGTTCCCGGCCCAACACGCGCTCTCGATACCCCATATCACACCTGTCAAGTGGTTCAACCTCACAGTATCCCACCAACCAACTACTCAATTCACACTACCACTTGACCATCATAGAACAGACCGGTTTTTCACCCACATCAATAACAAAGAAGGAGTTTAAACACGTGGCTTCTTCTTTTCATTATAATGGCTTTTCCAACTTCACTTCCACTTCACTCTTCCAACCCCACGCTGCATCGTCTCTCTTTCCCGCTTCTCCCCACAGCCATTCTATCAACCGCTCTCTTACCGTCATTCACCGGTCTGTATCCCTCATTATTTGTAACCCACTTTTAGCTGAAAAAGTTTCTGTTAATACCCTATGTCGAATTTCTTACTTCGTAGTATACGTTCACCTTTCGCCGGGACCTCGCGTTTCAACAAGGGTTCTCCCTGTAGTGTTTGATATGCCCAGTCGATTACAACATAGCCGGGGCCCAACTCATAGACTCTAAACTTTGCAAAATGATTATCGAAGGTCCATACGACATACGTGTGTCCAGCTCTGAGGACCACATCTTTTGTCGGCGACCACCCGCTCACGGGAGCATATTTGATATCTTTAATTGAATACGTATATCCCATATCTTTAATATCTGTATCGTCCCAAACATTCATATAATGATAACCGTCAGAAAAATCATAGAATATATCGGTATACTGATCGTCGTAGGGTCCGAGGGTCGCGGTACTGAATTCAAAACCTGAGAAATCCGGTTCTACCCTGAAATCTCTAATCAGTACATCGTACCCTTCCGGTCTTGGTATCGTGTACGCCGATTCGGTTGACAGGTCGGTTTCATTTCCCCTGGAATCATAACCAGATACCGCGTAATAATAAAGATGACCGTTTCGAGCTGTACGATCCACAAAATAATCTAGTTTTGTGGACCCCAGGTAGGTGAACCTTCCGTCATAACTACGACTGCGGTAAACCCGGTACCCGACAATCCTTTTGTTTCGGTGGTGACTCCAGAATATCTCGGTCACATTATCTCCGGGCACAACTTCAACATTTCGGGGAGGTTCAAATATTATGCTGTCATCCGGTGCTACGTTAAGCTGACAGCCTGAAATCCCAATTCCACCTGATAGTATCCCTATGAAGAATAGTATCGAATATATGCCGGGCGCTTTCATTTTATTTTCCTCACTTGAATGTTGTCTATTAATCATTATCTCAATTTCTATGCCAAAAATAATGTTCCGTCTAAATCCATAATTTACAAACACTTATTACAAAATATTGAATAACTTTAAGCATAACAACTGTATAGTAAAATAGACATTGCTGAATAACTATTTAGTAAAAAGTAAGGTTTTTATGATTAATACGGATTGGTTCAATGATATGTTACAGCGGTAAATATCTACGGATATTCACATTTTCTTTGATAAGAATAACGGGGGATTTCTATTCCGTGGCTAATGTAAACGGCTTACTTTATAAATATAGCATTGTTATTAACTATGCCGACCGGTTTGCCTGATAATTTATGCCCATGGAAAGGCGTATTCTTCGATTTAGATTTAAATTGATTAATATCGACTGTCCATTCTTCGTCCGGATTAAAAATCGTGAGACAGGCTTTCTCACCTTCTTTAATCATAACGTGTGGCAGATCCAGAATTCTACGCGGATTTACCGTAAACTTTTCTATCATCTGTGGTAATGTGAGGATGCCGGGTTTCACCAATTCGGATATCGAAAGACCGATTGCCGTTTCTAATCCGACAATACCAAACGGTGCATACAGATATTCCACTTCTTTTTCATCATACGAGTGAGGCGCGTGATCGGTCGCAATAACATCTATCGTACCGTCCTTTAAGCCTTCCTTCATTGCATCGACATCTTCCTGCGTTCGAAGCGGCGGGTGCATTTTTGTATTCGTATCAAATGATTTAACCTCTTCTTCCTGTAATGTAAAATGATGTGGCGTTACTTCACAGGTTACGGGTAACCCGTTTCGTTTCGCCTCTCTGATCAAATCGAGTCCGATTTTGGTGCTGAGATGAGCAACGTGATATCTCCCTCCGCAATAGACCGTGAGCATTATATCACGCTGGATCATAAGTGCTTCGGCGATGGATGGAATACCCGGCAATCCAAGTATCGTGGAAATAAAACCTTCATTCATGACACCGCCGTGCGTCAGGGTTTTCTCCTCGGCATGCTGTATAATGGGTTTATTAAACATCTTCGAATACTCAAGTGCGATTCTCATTATTTGTGCATTCTCAACCGGGCTGCCATCGTCCGAAAATGCAACTACACCGGCCCCGGATAACTCCGCCATTTCCGTAATCTGTTTACCCTCGCGGTTTTTTGTCACTGCAGCGATAGGATACACATCAACCAGGCCATCCAGTACTTTTAGCGATCTCTCTTTTATATATCGTACGATTGACGTATCGTCGATCGCGGGATTGGTGTTCGGCATGCAAGCCACACCGACAAATCCCCCTGCAGCGGCGGCATGGAGTTCGGTCGCTATCGTGGCTTTATGTTCATAACCCGGTTCCCGGAGGTGAACATGCATATCGATAAAGCCGGGTGCGACCACGCTGCCCTGAAGATCGTATTGTTCGGAATTTTTTTGTGCCTGAAGCCCTGCCGATATGCCTGTTATAAAACCGTTCTCTATCTGCAGGTCTGCTTTTGTATCCAAACCCTGAGACGGATCTATTATCCGTGCATCTTTTAGTAAAATAGATTTCATATGTTCATCTCTTTCATGTTATGATGCCAACTACTTATTTGACTTGCGAGAGCAGGTAAAGCACTGCCATTCTAATTGCGACGCCATTTAGTACCTGCTGCAGTATAACTGAATGTTCGCTGTCGGCCACGTCGGCCGACAACTCGACATCGCGATTAATCGGACCCGGATGCAAAATAGTCACCGGCCGGTCTGCTTTTTCTAATCGCTCTCTTGTTATCCCAAAATATTGATGATACTCACGCAAAGACGGAAAAAGACCGCCTTCCTGCCGTTCGAGCTGGATACGCAACACATTGAGCGCGTCCACTTGTGGTAAGACATCGTCAATGTTATAATAGACCTCAATACCAAGTTTTTCAATACCGCGCGGAATCATTGTTGCGGGTCCGCACACCGAAACCCTCGCTCCCATAGCTAATAGTCCGTATATATTCGACAGTGCAACACGGCTATGGAGGATATCACCGACTATACAAACATGCTTGCCTTCGAGCATCCCGAATTTTTCGCGCAAAGTAAAAATATCCAGCAGCGCCTGTGTCGGGTGTTCGTGTCTGCCGTCTCCGGCATTTATTACGTTCGCCTCAACTATTCTGCTTAAAAAATGCGGCGCTCCCGCACTCTGATGACGTACCACCACCATATCGATCTTCATCGCTTCGATATTACGCGCGGTATCTTTAAACGTTTCACCTTTCGATAATGAACTCGTGCTCGCAGCAAAATTCACAATATCTGCCGACAAACGTCGTTGCGCGAGCTCAAAGGAAATTCGTGTTCTGGTTGAGCTCTCGAAAAATAAATTAACAATAGTCTTTCCCTGAAGGGTCGGTACTTTTTTGATCGGACGATCGAGGACCTCCTTGAATGAGACCGCCGAATCTAAGATCTTAATTATATCGTCCCTTGGGACTCCCTGAAGTCCCAGTAAGTGTCGCGATGTTAATGACATATACTACTATTCCTGTTATTGAAATCTATAAGGTTTCCGTTTACGCTCGGTAGGATGCAATTCTTGTAATGCATTGTCCCATACCTGACCGTTTTTCACAATCATATAAATATCTTCACTATTTTTAATATCATCGAGCGGATTGGAATTGAGTACAACGAAATCCGCAAGCTTACCGGTCTCGATGGAACCAAGATCCTGCTCAAACCCGATGTATCGCGCACCGTACAGAGTTGCCGCACGAAGTGCTTCCATTTCGGTCATACCGCCCTGTACAAACATCCACAGTTCCCAATGAGCAGCAATACCCTGTAACTGTCCGTGTGCACCAAGCTGAACCTGACCTCCCGCGTCAGATATTTGTTTGACGGCTTCCGCGAGTCTGAAGTGGTTAAACTCATCTTCCGGAACGAGCATTCGCCGGCGTGCACGGGCATCGAGCCATCCTCCCGGTACAAACTGACGCAACCGTTCATTCCTGTAAACATCGTGAACCTGATACCAGTAATTTTCACCCCAAACTCCTCCGTATCCAACGACAAGCGTTGGTGTGTATCCTACATTCGAACGGCCGAATAATGTGATCACATCTTTGTACAGGGGTGCAATGGGAAGCGCGTGCTCAATACCGGTATGCCCGTCGATAATCTGATTCAGGTTTTGCTGTATCATCGATCCCCCTTCGGGATAAACAAGCATTTCCTCTTCACGGGCTGCCTGTAAAACCCATTGACGTATATCCCGACGCATATAATTATAACTTTTTACCGATAGCCCGCCCTGGGCTTTATGCCGGCGAAGATGTGCACGTGCATCGTCAAGATCGCCGATAACCGCTTTATTGGGATTCTCCGCACCGTATAAGATGTAACCGGTCGAGTATATCCGGGGACCGATCATCCTGCCTGCCTCTACTTGTTCCGCCAGAGCATAGACCATATGTGTACTTGCCGACGGATCATGTGTCGTGGTTACACCATATGCAAGCTGTGCTTCGTATTCCCACAATCTATCGGGTGTAATATCCAGTGCTGTATACCCGACGTGAGCGTGAACGTCGACCAAACCGGGGATTATGGTTTTTCCGGCTGCATCGAAAACACGTGCCGATTGAGGAAGCGATATTTCACCGGCCGGGCCGATCTGAACGATGCGGTCTCCGTCTACAAC
>SLQE01000304.1 GCA_007131635.1 Bacteroidota bacterium
TATCGATGAAATATATCGACAGGGTTATTACATCCGGCGGATGGAACAGTTCGGCGGTGCAAAATGCGGCAAAGCAGCTCGAAACGATTATAGAGAGCATTGTCCGCGAGCATACCGAAACGCATGAAGTCGAAGAACTTTCTACCGTAAAAATATATGAATACCTTTCAGGAAAACTCGATATCAGTCGGGAAAAATTCGGTCTGGAGGTTATTTCAATTACGGTACAGTCCTTTGAAATGGTCGATCCCGAAATTGCGGATGCGATCCGTCAGCAGGAGTCCGCCCGTATTCTGGAACAGACGGAAGAGTTGAATCAGAAAGCGAGAATTGCGGCGGAAAAAGCACGACTCCGGGCAGATGAAGAGATTGCTATCCTGGAACACTCACTCTCAATAAAAAAATACGAGCTTCAGAAGACAGAACTCGAGACCGAATCACGTATTTCCGAAACAAGAGTAAAGGATGAACTGAAACGTAAGAAAATGCAGCTCGAATTTGAAAAAGATGAGCTTGCATTACTTAAGAATAATCCGGAGTTACTGATCCTGACTCCGCAGGCAGCCCGATTAGCCGAAGCCAGTCAGACATTGAAGAATGCACGTACGGTAGTATCGCTCTCGCCGAACGATATCAATCAGAATTCCGAATTAGTTGGAGTGTTCCAACGCCTTCTCCAGGGTTTGACCGCTCCGTCCAAGGAGAAAAAAGACAGTAAGCGATGACTGGCAGACAAGATCCGCTGGAATTATTCAAGCTCAAACCGGTCGGCACCGCAACAGTTTCGGAGATAAGTGAAGCAACTGCACTGTCGCCGGTTCCCGCAAGCGAAAAAGTTAATTTTCATATCGGTAACCCGGTACAGGATGAACGCCTTTCTTCGATGTATTTACGCCTCATACTCCGGATGAAGGCGTCGGATACCGGATTCGGCATTGCTGATCTGAAGAGTATCGCCGACGAGCTTGGACTGGAAGAGGAGAATGCGGGGAAACCGGATTTTCTTAAAGATCTCATCATTGAAAGTGCGCCCTATTCCCCGCGAGGCGGATTTCATACATCGGAACCGAATAGTGTCGTTCAGCATTTCAACGACTGGCTCACAAAAAACCAATCCGAACCCCTTACGTATGACACCGGCGGGAAGTCCGGGAAGAAAGAGATTATTCTCTCATCGGGGGGATTAAATGAATGTCTCAGGATCTTTTTCCATTCGATCTCCGAATATCTGATCAATGCACCTTCAAATGTATTCATCTTTGGGATCGATCTGCCCGATCATCTCTTCGACGTTCCGAATATTCACTTTCAGTATATCGATTCGGACGAACCGGTAATGGTGAAAGAATTAACAGATAATTTTGACAAGAACGTTACACCTTCTTTTTTAATCATTGGGAAATTATTAAAAGAGGATACCCGGCGACACCTGCGAAATCTTAGTCTGCAGCACCCGCTGTTTTTTATTGAAGTAAACGATGCACCGAATCATCTTTCATTCGCCCGCGAAGCAAAAATGATGAATCGTGTGCTGCGAATCATCACACCCGGTATATTTTCACCCAAATTGAATATGTATTCACTGCTATTTGTAGCAGGGAACGCCGACTTTATTCAAGTGATGGAGACCGTACATTTCCGGTTAAAAGGAACACCGTCATCTACCGAGATCGTGCTGCTCGATTATCTGCTGAATACGATCCGACCGGAAAACACGAAAGATACCGATGTGCTTGCGTTCGGTGCCGCATATGAAGGACAGGAACATACGTATGTATTTGAACCGGCAGAGAAATACGTGCTTTCTGCTGAGCATAAACTGGACGCGCTGATCGGAAAACAGAGTGAACGAGTCGATAATATCATGCGGGGAATTTCCGGAACGGTTAAACGCTATATCGATAAAGCCGGCGATTTTTCAACACGATATCCTTTTGATCTTTTCCTGGAGTCGGACGCTTTTACGCTTTTAAATGCGTTGAGCGAAAATACGGCTAACGAGGAGTGGATCGGTTACCTGAAACACAGTTATCTTACCTCATTCGTGCATCAACACGCCGAATATACGCTCCGCAATTGTCTCGTAGTGAGCGGGTCGTCAAGAACGGCGTTGAGTCTGCTGGGTTTTCATTGCGGTATACGGGAAGTGATTATTCCCGATTTAAGCTGGACGTATGAACATTGTTTTGAGGATGTTTGTGCGGTCCCTCTGACGGAACATCTTCAACTCGATATCGGGAGCATAAAAACTCTCGTCCGCGAAAAGCTTATAAAAGACCGCGCATGGAAAAAATACGGAGCGGTTGTTCTAAATAATCCTCACAATGCAACGGGACAAATTTTTGCTAAAAACGATCTGAGAGATTTATTAAGATGGCTCCTGGAACGGGAGATCTTTGTCATCGATGATCTCTCGTATCAGAATGTTTTTCCCGGGGATGAGTTCCGGGAGATCGGTACACTCCGTCAGATATGTAACGAACTCGTTCGTGAAGGATATCTTACGGATAAGCAGGCAGATTATATGATCACCGTGCACTCTCTTTCGAAAACCGATTCATATGCAGGGGCGCGATTAGCGGTCGTGGAAATACGCCACGACGAACTGTATCTCCGGTTCAGAAAAATCAACGATTCGGTAAAGCCGAATCTTGGAGCGATATATCTTGCCTACCTCTTTTACAGGAACAGGGTAGAGGATGTGCGTGCTTATTATCGATTGCGTAATAAAATATTCAAGGAAAGAAGCGACGCACTCGTTGAGACCGTCGCTGATCTGCCGGTTGAAAGGAACCGTTTTCATATCGTAATCTCCCCGCCGGCGGGAAGCATGTATCCGCATCTGAAAGTCACTCAATTACCCCCGGGTTTATCACTCGATTGGCTTGCATCCGGACTGGCGCGACAGGGGATCGGACTGATACCGCTCTCCACGTTTGCGCGGACAGAAAAGGGGTTTGATGCTGCCAGAAACAGTTTCCGTCTGACGTTAGGCGGAACGGATGGCTCCGATACCTTATCGCAGAAGACACGCAGAGTTTTGATTGATCTGAACCGAATGATCGGCGAAGAGTCTGCTGGCTACAACAGGAGAGAATTTGATGTAAAACCTTTTCATGTGAAAAAGAAAACGGTGGCAATCGATAATACTGCCGGGTGGGAACGTATTGAAGCGGGTTTGACGGAAAAAATTAATCAGACGAAAGTTAAAACCCCGACGCCGTTCGATACGGATTCAGACAGCGCTCTTCATATGAAGAACTTTCAGAACGAATTCGTGCCCTATAAACTATCCATTTTCAAACAACGATTTCTCGAACGGCAGGAGATCGCGAATGACAATGCCAATATCCTTGCATCGGGAAACGGCAAACGTTTGCTTCAACGGCTTGAAAAAGAATTTTATAAGGACAATCTCGGTAACCGGCAGCAGGCATTCAGACACAGATCATTCGACCGGACCGTCCATCCCACGCAGATGTATTCGATAAAGACCGAACTCCTTTTTGAAAAACTCATCGATACACTCATTCGAAAAAAACAACCCCATGCTTCTCTCCTCGATACCATGAGAGCGGAGCTCCTGAAAGAATATTACGGACAGAATGTTCCCATACTCTCGAGTGAAGAACCGCAGGAACTTATCCTTGATCTGCGTACGATGATCGATGCCGAAAATTACACCGAGCTTCATGCCGATTCATCCATCGAAACCTTTATTTCGTTTTGGGGCGATTGGGACGGGAGCAATCGACCGTCGGGCCAGGGGCATAGTCTGGTTGCTTTTGTTCTTATCGAAAATCTCATGAGACAGGCACGGCTTATTACTCTGTTGTCGGCCATCGATAAATCGGTGAACATAGAACCTGAATTGCTCGGTGAAATGAACGCCCTTCCGCGGAGTAACCGGAAGTTTTCCGGACTGATAAATAAAATCTCACATCTTACTCAGCAATTGGAACAAAGGTATCGCGGAACGCTGCCGTTTATGCTCCGGCCCGGGAAAATCAGAAAATTGGGGATGAAACTTCATCTCGCCCGTGATCCGCTCATAAAAATGTGGTACCATAATGACCGGCTCGAAAGGAAAATGCTTGAGTTACGGAAGGAGCGCCGTAAAGCGCTTGAATATTATTTTTCTCTCAATAAGCGGCTCCGGAAAACGTTATATGAATCCATCCCCGCCATTCGATCAAATATTTCACATACCGGACTTCTGCTCGAAGCCGGATTATTCAGGGATTTGTTGAAGCGGTTCGCCGTTACGCCGCGGATCAATCAAAAACTTATCACCGCGCAGGATCCGTTTGCAATCGATACAACGGTGCACAATATACATGAGATTAATGAAATTTCGGGTACTTATGGAAATCCGGGTATGGTACTGGCGCTTCAGATAAGTATGATGACCGATCCGGGTGCGCTGATTTCGGTCGATAGAAAATTGAGATCGCGAAGGGAGGAGATCCTGCGACAGGCAAGCGGTGCCGATCTACCGGATGTCAGGATTGTACCGCTGTTCGAAGACCCTGATTCCGTGAAGAATATGCCCACATTTCTGGAGAAGATCCGGGACTACGCTTTTCAGAGCAGACGATTGCATCAGGAAACACACGATCGGTTTGCCGAGATCGTCGCGGAAATATTTATTGCGGGCTCCGATTTAAGTCAGCAGGTGGGTCAACCAATGGGTATGAATCTGTATCTCGAATCCAAGTATGAGCTGACGTCGTGGCTGGCTTCTCATAATTTGAGCGGCAGGATCCGGATGAAATTAGGCAGCGGTGAACCTATGCAACGACAGGGAGGATATTATTCGTCGGTCGCCGGTAAACCATTATGTGTAGACACAGATGATGCGAAATCGAGATTATCCGGTTATATTCGTGAATCGACAAAGAAGAGCACCGAATATGCACGAATGCCGCTGCTCGGAATATTCGCGGGAGGCGATCTGCGGACGTTTCAGAGCAATGTGTCCGAAAGGCTGCGGTATCTTCCGGTCGCGGAGCGTGCCCTGCTTTTATACCATGTGCGCGAGACGCAGAAATTCCATGA
>SLQE01000256.1 GCA_007131635.1 Bacteroidota bacterium
GTCCGCATCACTATCTTTATACTGTTTGCCGATGTTTATAGAAGCTTCCCTACCGAGACCTGAAACCCCTTCAGCAACAACAATTTTGACACTTTCACCGGGGCCGATTGTATAAGGTCCATAACCATTTGCAATAGAAAAACCACCGGATGTTCCGAGGTTTGGATTAGCTCTCTGCACCGCAAAATTTCCGCCCGGTTCAACTATGTACGCGTGACGCGGATTTGCATGACCGCTTGTCATCATTTCATATTCTGCCTCCATTCGCGTTGAATTAAACGGGTCATTCCCGGAATTAAGTGCGATATCGGAACCAAAATGGTGAGTGGTAGAAGGTTGTGAAAGATCATTGTTTTGATCTGTTGCCGATCCATCGGCATGTATGGTTACTACACCGCCAAAGTGAGGAGCACCAAGGCGTCCGATTGTATCTGCCTGATCGATGAATCCCGGTGTATCGGGGTAAAAAATCGGCGCACCGAGGTTGTCGTACGGCACATTCTTTGTCGGATCATAGCCATGCCAGGCGAATTGAGCACGGAAAGAAACATCGTCCGGATCGATCCCGGGTACGCCACGGGCATCGATCATTGTATTCCTTCCCCAACCTGTATGGTTAGCAATCAGATACCGTGTTTCGCGAACCGGTGCTAACCTGTACTGGAAGAACACCATTACATCTTCAAGGGTTTGATCCGGCAATTCTATATTTTGATTTGCATTAACGTTCCCGGTATTGGTAAAGGTATACTCAATCAGATGATAATTATCATGCCATTCGTTCCCAAATTGGTAAATTCGTCGTTCCATCGTTAATCCAAGTTGGGTATTAACGGTATTCAATATCATCCGGTCTGCTGGAATTGACGGATCGATTTCATCAAGCTCGGAGATATCAACAGGTCCCGCCGGCATCCCATTGACATAAACCTCAGGTTGTTCAAATCTTCCGATTAATTTAAATTCAATCGGATAAAAAACATTTTCACCGGAAACGCGAGGTCCTGTGTGTACAACCTTATGTGGGAAATAATTTTCATTTTCATCAACAAAGTTCCGTGCACCGATCCAGAGTCCCTTTGAAAACTGCATATCTTGATATGGATATATTGCAGGCCAGCGCATCCCGTATTGCGAAACACTCTGAAGTCCGAACTCTATTTCAACTCCTCTGTTGGAATACCAATTCTGTAAAGATCCACCGGACAGCCATGCGGTTTCAATCGGGATCGGTATAGATCGAATAATGGTTTCTGAAAGTACGGTATTCTCCGCCTTATCAGTTACAGATATATAGACAGAGATTTTATCACCGTATGCAAACGGACCTGTACCTGTATGCCAATTGTTATTGTTCTCACTGTATGCCATGAGAAATTCATATTCATCAAGGTCATTGACCGTTATGTGAGCATACACAGATGCTATATCCCTATACCCTGCTACATATGCTCTTACAGATATAGACCGATCGCTAACAAATGCAAAGTACTGATAAATTGTCGGGGGCGAATTGTTATCCTCCGTAATACCGATTTTCGATAACCATATCTGGTTGTTCCCATACCAGCGGTCCGATATAAATGACACAAAAGGCATGCCGGACGACATCGTCACCTCAGGGTAGAGATCGCTTCCAAGATACCTGGTTACCCATTCCGGTGATGACCATGTCGATCCTACGTCTTCGCTGATCTGATAGTGTATATTTCTATATTTAAATGTCATAGAACCAAGCTGTATTTCATTTTCCACCTCATAAAATACATATATGATACCATCCTGATCCGAAATTACCCTCGGTCTTGATGCCGACAGGGTATCAGGCGTAATTTTCACGGATGTATCCCAGGATTCCCCATTATCGTCACTTGACCTCAAGTAAATAGACGAAATCGACCCGGCAACCGCTTCATAAAAAGCCAAAATATTGGAATCTGATAACATGAGAAGATGTTTTGGCGAGATTCCGACGCGGCGTGCTTCCCAATTCTCCCCCTCATCTTCACTTGAAAATAAATAATCAGAAAAACCAACGACAGACAATTTATTTGATGGTGAAACGGATATAACCGGTTGAGCTATTTTTACTGCTGCGAATAGATTCTGCGGCGGGGACCATGTACTTCCTTGATCATCTGAATATACTATCTGCGTAGGATGAACGGTAGATCCATCGGTTATCGTGTAGACTACTATGATCCTTCCGGACCGGGTAATAGTTCCTGTTAGGGACCATGATCCACTATCATGTAATCGCGTATATGATGTAATTTGATATTTTGTGTGCCAACTCTCTCCGCCATCACTGCTCATTACTAAAATTAATGAATCTAATTTATCTGATGAGGAAGAGACATACACTAAACCAAGATTATCATGATCAACATACAAAGGTACTGCATTTGAAATCGCGTTTTGCTCAACATATAGTTCGGAGAATCGTACCGGCTCATCAAAGGATATAGAGTACGCGTTGACAGGATTAACAATGTTAGAATAAATTAAATTGGTGAATAGAAGTTGAATAATGACGGTCAACAGAGATAGATTTCTTATCATTATATTATCCTTAATGTATATATTTATGTGAAGTTTTTTATAGAATCCATATCGCTGACATTTACTTACAAGAACTATCGCAAAATTTTCTTTATCGAACATACAACATTTTTCTCACCTTGCTCATTCCGCCCGCTTCGAGCCGGTAAAAATATACTCCGCTCGAAAGATATCCTGCATCGAAAGTCTCATTGTAAAAGCCGGCTTCCAAGTATCGGTCGACAAGTGTAGTAATGTGGCGACCGAGTTGATCATATATCGCAAGTTTTACGTGCATTGCAGACGGCAGAGAAAAAGCAATATTGGTCGAAGGATTAAACGGGTTGGGATAATTTTGATGCAAACTCAAAGTTGTGGGAACACCGCTTTTCCATATGTCATCCGGTACATCGGTAATACCCGGCAAATGGAGAGAGCTAATCCCGCCGTAGGTACTGAAAGAAGCATACTGATCCGATACAAATATATCCGTAACCCGATTGTGTAAAAGCCCGTTAGATTCGTTGAGCGATAGAATTTCATCGCCCGTTTCGATATCGAATAGGATAACACCCTGAGATCGTTTGATTGCCCAGAGATTCGATTCATTCAGAACCATTTTACCCACTTTTTGATCGATGAACGGCTCTACGGTAAGATTATCTTTTGAAATTCTTGATATCTGTTTTCCGCTTGCCAGTAAATAATCACCCCGGTCGATGATAGTTTCGATAGCTTCCGTGTAGTCTGCAATATCATATTTTGATTTCGCGAGTGTGCCAAGCGTTGTCCGGTCAAGCTTAACAATTCCGGTAATTATCCATGCCCCGCTCTCCCGTCCGGAATAACTGAGCCAGACAACATCGCCGTCCAGTACAATATCCGAGATACGCGGTTCTCCGAAGGTATTAAGTTCGGGGGACAGTCTTTTATTTATCTTCTGCCCCGTTGCTTTATCGATCCTGTAAAGTCCCAGGTGCGAACTTGCCCATACGTATTGTTCATCGATAACCGTGAAGTGTACCCGATGGGAGCTTAGATAGGTATTTTTAAAAACAAAATTCCGGATATCGAATTGATGCAAGCCGTTATTGGTTCCGACCCATAGATAATTACCTTCTAACGTCATGCCCCGTATAGTCCCGTTTGAAACCGGGATATTCCATGCATTTATAATTGACTCCTCCAACTTATCAATCAGCACTATTGAATCATCGGATCCGGCAAACAGGCGATTATTATCTCCGTTCACAGCATAGCAAAATCGTCCCGGAAGGAAGTGATTACCTGTATGTATCTGTTTGAACTCGAGCGCCTCTTTAGATGATACATAAATATGATTATCCTGCATCAGATAAATCAACGATTCATCTACTGCGATTCTTCCCCGTGAGATATTCTGCGGAAGAGGAACAGACTCTTTCATTCTTCCGGTTACTCTATCGATACGAAATAGATAATTGTTTGTTTCTTCCGATCTCCCGATACACCAGATATCTTTTTCATCTTTAAGGACGATATGTGGTGAATGAATAATATCCTTAAGAACAGGGAAAAATTTCTCGTGTTTCTTTGAGAAGAGCAGCAGGTTTCGTCCTCCGGCAACCAAAAGGTATTCACCCTCATCTACGACCGATACGAATGAGTTTGCATACGGCTGATCTGCAACACGAAAATTTTTAATCTCATACGTTGATTTATTAAGCCGGGTAAGACCTCCAGTAAGAGGGGGATGCATAGTATAGAATCCTCCGAAAGCCGTCGCCAGCCATAAATATTCTCCGTCATCAGCAATAGAAAAAATATAATTTTCACCGAGTCCGTCAGCCATCGTGAATGTTCTCAATGTATCCAGCGTCGCAGCGTCAACAGCAAAAAAGCCGTTATCGGTACCGACCCATATAATTTCTCCTTCCGGGTAGATGACATTCACAGTAGGGCGAACATCAGAATCATGTTGATAAGCCGGAAATTGAAGAAACGGAGTGAAGTGTTCATTCTTAATATCGAATAAATTCGCACCGCCGCTCTCCGTACCTACCCAGATAAAATCTTTATCCACAAATACACTTCTTCCCCAGGTCCTTGAAAGCCCCTCTGCCGTGGTATACGATTGCCAGGAATCGGAGTGGCTATCAAACCGGCTTAGTCCGCCGCTTCCGGCAATCCATATCACCCCGTCACGAAACGGATCCATGGCAATGGACCGACCCGCAAGGGCAATATAATTGCTCCATTCAAGATCTTCTTGAGAATGTGAAATGCACAGCACTCCCGATACGATAAACCATAAAAATACAATTCTCTTCATTATCAACCTCTTATCGCACATACAACATTTTCCTCACCTCGCTCATTCCGCCCGCTTCGATCCGGTAAAAATATACACCGCTCGAAAGTTGTCCTGCATCGAATGTCTCATTGTAAAAACCGGCTTCCAAGTATCGGTCGACAAGTGTAGTAATGCGGCGACCGAGTTGATCATATATCGCAAGTTTTACGTGCATTGCAGA
>SLQE01000161.1 GCA_007131635.1 Bacteroidota bacterium
ACCCGGGGGAGGGACATTCTGACGTTTCTGTTGGTTATTTTGATCTTCCCTTTGTTGCGAATTATTTGATTTATTTTCCATCAGATTCTGCTATTACCAAATGTAACAAACTACCATCCCGGCGATAACTGAAAACCGATATGCCCTCCCCGTGCAGGACGCTGGAAGGGATGGGCATAATACATCTCTACGATCATAGCTCCCAGTAAATTTATCCGTGCACTAACCCCTGTACTGAATACCGGTATTTGTTTATCCGAAATCTCTGCTAATTTCAATTCCGGCCCCCTGTCACTCGCCCAGGCTAATCCGCCATCCACGAACACCGATATTTCGGTCGGTATAAAGGGAAAGTTTATTAAGCCGAATCTTTCAACGCCGAATAACGGTATCCGTGCTTCAAGGTTCACGACAGCTATTCTGCTTCCAACGAGCATATGTCCGAGTTGATTGAACTCCTGTGCAGACATACCATACACATTATATCCTCTGATATACTGCGGTTGTCCGAGAAATATTTGCCTGATGCGTTCGCTTTCAGAGTCCCTGCCGTATCGGCCATAATGCATCGCACGGAAAGCAAGAGTGAGCGGACGGAACGGCATTTCGTACCTTCGATAGTCAACAAGCAAGTTAAAAAATTGTAACGATCCCAGTGTTCCTCCGAGTTGAGCCCTGTATCGCTGACCGCGTACCGGAGAAGTAAATCCAAAGAAGGAATTATCCCCCACATATGCAGTGCTTGCTTCGAATAGATCGAGGCCCGGCGGAGCGTCTATTTTAACCTTTTCTCTCGAAACCGGAAAACCGCCAATATACCGATACTGCTCCTCCTCAATGTAAAAGCCGATGCGGTTATATGCCCCGCTCAACTCGAAACGTCTGGTCATATTTATCGGGTAATGAACCGTACCGGATATCGTGTTATAATAAAGCCGTTCAATCCTGCGATGCAGCATAAAGTCGGCATCTTCAACATCACTGAAATAGGAAAACCCAAACGGCAACGGAATACGGCTTATCTGAACACCCCAATCCGTTCTCCCTGAAAGATTTGTATATGCAACAGCCCCTCCTATGTCCCTCCACGTACCCTGTGCTTGTACGGCAGTCAGGAGATTATGGTCACCGAGCATGTCGCTCCAGTAGAGACTTGCGCCGCCAACAATATATGTACCAAATGATGAGGCTGCAACGCCGATACCGGTTGTTCCGATAAAATCGAGTTGAAGCCTGGGAGAATAGTCGGACGATGGGAATTCCCGGTCAGCGATCAAACCGCCTTCAATATCTGCAAGATACCTGTTCACCATAGTAGTATCACGTGCATCCAAAGGTGAAAGCCAACCCGCATACCTTTCATACAGAATATCCTTATCGACTGGTGCTTTCTCAATTTCATCTGCTTCCAGTGCAAAGATGTTATACAGCCCATTTTCAAATACGGGAAACATCATTCTTCCCGTCTCTCTCGCTACAGTCAGGGCAGGAGCAAGGAATGTAATACCGGTTATTCCCGTCAGCACATTGGTAACTCTTCCAATATCGCGGGTCTCAAGGTTGATATGATAGATGTCACTGTATCCGTCGGGGTTCGCTATAAATAATAAGGACGACCCGTCGGGAGTAAATTGCGGATTCGTGTGCAGCGTGTTTCTGAATATATCTAATGTTTCTATAGATCCGTCATGCATGTGATAAAATGCAATTTGTTTTCTACCGTATGTTAGTTTATCAAAGTCGGTATATTCTGTTCGATCGGTAACGAAGGCAATCTTCGAGCCGTCGGGTGACCACACAGGATGAAGTACCGCGTAACGATCATCGGTCAGTTTCATCACTTCCCGTGAATCGATATCGATGATAAATAAATCGCTCCGACCTCCATACATACCGGCAAATGCTATCTTCGAGCCGTCCGGCGACCACGAAAGATTTGAAATTGTTCCCGCACCTTCAACCCTTATGCGTTTTTCAATTCGACGCGACTCTATATTGAGTAATGCAATTCTGTTATCGCCTTTTTGGAAAACGATAAACGCCAGATGTTTTCCGTCGGGTGACCAAGCCCCAGCGGAGTTAATAAACCGCAGTGCATCAAAGTGCGGATCGGTAGACGGACTTGCAAGCCTTTTAATAATTTCCCCCGTTTGCGCATCTGCCAAAAATAGATCTATACTGAACAGATCGCGCTCTGAAAGGAATGCCACGTATTTTCCATCCGGGCTGAGAGCCGGACCTATATTCATGTCACCGGCATCGATCTCACGCGTAAGGATCTTTTCACCCAATGAATCGGGAGATTGACGATCGGTCATAAAAGGCTCATATTCAGATTCAACTTTCTCTTTCCAGAGTACCGATAATGAATCCGAAGTTATTCCGAGCGTCTGCATAATTGCGGTTTCCACTCCTCCCCGTCCTACCCTTCTATAAAGTTGAGGAATAACCTGATCACCGTACATACCGCCCACAAATGCCCAGAATGCATGTCCAAATCGGTATGGGAAATAACGCGGATCACGTGACATTTGGCGTACGGTCGGGAAACGATCCGCCGCAAGTGCATCCCGCAACCACATCGCAGTGTGCGCATGGTCGTGTCCGAGCGTCAGGTACTCGGCCATCCCTTCGATGAACCATAGCGGTATCCCCTGCATATTGAACCGGGCGGTATCGCGGGCAGCGATATCGTACTGGAATACGTGAACTAATTCATGTCCGAGGACATGGTCGGTATCTGCATAATTTCCGGCCACGGGCATGACAATACGGTTCTTCAACCCCTCGGTCACACCTCCGACACCCTCACCTATCATCATCGATATGACATTTGTTTGCTGAAAATCGGCATCGTCCGCGTAAAATATAATCGGTTTACGTTCATCGAATGTATGATCGAACAAGAGTGAAAGCCGGTGATACCAGCGTTCCGCCATTCGCCCGATATCCATGATGACATCTTCTTTTTCCTGATAATAATATATATCAAAATGTTCGGTCTTAATATATTGAAAATCAAACTGATCATATTGAACTTTATTTCTGCCGAAGTATTGTGAAAACACAACAGGAGAAAGAAACGTAATTAATAGTATGAGAGTGAATATCCCTCGAAATACTTCCTTTGCTCTAAGATGAAATTCCGTCTTCATAGGAATTCTCCAAACGAACTATATAAATAATTACTCATTCTTTACTACTACCTTCAAATTTTATACCAGGTTACTGGTAAAATTGTATGTGATTAATAATCAACTATTTATTAAGTGTCTGACCTACATATATGTTGTATGTGTATCTAAAATAGTGGACACTATCCTATACCTATTACTACAATATTTTTTAATATATCATTCCCACTCTCAAACAGGCATCTCATCCAATTCCATACCCAGAGGTTCGGGACCGATTTGTTGTAATCCTTTGGCTTTGCCGATATACAATGCACTGTTGATCAACCCGATATGGCTGAAACCCTGAGGGAAATTACCAAGATGCAGTTTTTGCACGGCATCATACTCTTCTGCAAATAAACCAAGCGGACTAATATTTTGGAGGACCGATTGATATAATTCCTCCGCTTCATCGACACGACCTGATAATGCTAACACATCAACCATCCAAAAAGTGCAAAGCAGAAAAGTCCCTTCACCGCCGGGCAGACCGTCTTCACCATTATAGCGGTAAATGAGACCGTTGTGGGAAAGATTTTTTTGTATTGCCTCAATTGTCCCCTGTACTTTCGGGTCGGTTGCGGGAAGAAATTCCATTAATGGAATTAATAATGCTGTTGCATCAAGGTACTCCGAATCAAATTCCTGTACAAAACTATTCAACTTTTTATTGAAACCTCGCTGTAGGATGGCATTCTGAATTTCGTCACGAACTTTATACCATTTCTTCACGGGGGCTTCATATCCGCAGTACTTTGCCATACGGATGCTTCGGTCAATCGCAACCCAGCACATAAGTTTCGAGTGAGTGAAATGTTTCGGTTCACTCCGGACTTCCCATATCCCGTAATCCGGAATATTCCAAATTTCACACACATAGTTTGTAATATTATATATTAAACTCCATGCTTGTTCGGGAATCCCGCGTTCATACCGGTATGTTTCAAAAAATGCTTCTATCAATTCGCCATAAATATCATGTTGTCTTTGCATTGCGGCACCGTTCCCGATCCGTACCGGACGTGAATTTTTATATCCTGACAAATGACCGAGCACCTCCTCAGTTAAATCCATATCAGCGTGAATTCCGTACATTATTTTTATTTCTGAAGGATGATTTTTGAATTGACATATACGATGGAACCAATGAAAATATTGGAGTGCTTCATCGATGTGTCCGAGGTCATAAAGTGCCTGTGCGGTAAATGATGAATCGCGAATCCAGGAATACCGGTAGTCCCAATTACGAACGCCGCCGATTTCCTCGGGTAACGATGTCGTCGGTGCGGCTGCGATCGCACCTGTTTCCGGATAGGTTAATAACTTGAGCACTAATCCGGCTCTAACGACATGATCGTGCCACGGTCCTTTGAATATGCACTTATCTATATCGCAATCGTGTGCCCATCGTTGCCAATACTGTATTGTTCGGTTGAGAAAATCTTCACATTGAGTTAGCGAGAAGGCGTGCAGTTTGTCATAAGACAGAACGAACCAGGCAACATCTCCTTTTTTCATTTTGATACTCGAGAAAGCTTTCTCCAGATTAACGGTTAGATTTACGATAGAATGAAGAAACAGTTTCTGCACCCCACTTTTCGCAAGGATACCATCGTTCTTTTCTTCGAAAAGAGGAATTTCACGTGCATAATCGAAACGTGGCATGAAACTCACATCGATCTCGATATCGCCATCGGTACACTCTATCTTTCTAAATAATGACCGAGGCATTCCGTTCAGTTCGGTTAGCTCGTAGACCGGAGTCATAAAATCCGTAAGGGTAGCTTTACCGGTATCGGTAATGAAATGTGTCTCAAGGACATTCGTGCGGTCAATATACTTTTGCGTTGCGTTGAATCGCATTACCGGGT
>SLQE01000381.1 GCA_007131635.1 Bacteroidota bacterium
CCGAATGTCAGCGGAACGAGTCCCAGTATCGTTGTCAACGCGGTAAGAAGGACGGGACGCAGCCTGATCGCGCCTCCTTCGACAATTGCATTTGTCTTGGAATATCCCTTCTCGAGAAGCTGTTTGATATAATCGAGCAGAACTATATTGTTGATACAAACGATTCCGGCAAGACTGATGATGCCGATGAACGTCATCAGTCCGAAGTTCGTCCGTGTAACCACCAGTCCGAGAAGAACACCGGTAAGACTCAGCCCGACGGCAATCACCACGATCAGCGGCGAGGAAATATTATTAAACTTTATAAGCAGCACAAAGAATATCAGTGCGAAGCCAAGTCCCAACGCGACCGACAGGAACGCGAAGCTTTCGTCCTGCTCTTCGGCTTCACCGGTGTACTTCATCTCATAACCGAGCGGAAGATCTGCGCGGTAGTCGGCGAGATATGCCTGTACCTGAGCGAGTACCTGCGGACCGCTGAATCCCGGAGCTGCCTGTGCTTCCACCTCCGCAGTCCGTCTCAGATTAAGCCGGGTTATCGAGCCAAGCCCGTCCCCGTCCTCAAAATCCGCAACCGAGACAAGCGGTATCTGGTTACCCATATTGTTGATGGTAAGACGTTTTAAGCTCTCCAGATTTTCTCTATCCTCTTCCCGGAGCCGGACGATTATTTCGTACTCATCTTCTCCGTCGCGGAATTTACCCGCTTCGATTCCCGCATACGCGGCACGTATGGTTTGAGCGACGTCTCTGATACTTAATCCATATCTGTTGGCATTTTCCTGATTGATGAGAATACGGTGTTCGGGCAAACCGCCGCCGATATTATTTCGCACATCTACCAGACCGGGGATGATTCCCGTCTCAGATGCATCGCGCAGCATCTCCGTTATATCTCTCGTAATTTGAACGATCTGATCGAAACCCTCACCCGATATCTCGATATTTACCGGCGGTCCGGTCGGCGGACCGAAATCCTGCTTATCGATGCTGATCCTCATATCGGGGATATCACGGAGACGGTCGCGCAGGCGGGTCAGCGTAATGCTGCTTGATTCGGCACGGTCCCCGAAATCAACCATATTTATATTGATTGTCGCGTTCTCGGGAGTTCCGGCGCCTCCGGAGAACGGATCCATGGATATACCCACGTTAACCAGTATATTTTCTATACCTGCCTGTACTGCCGGGAATTCTTCGATCACTTCCCGCATACGTTCGTACACAGTCTGCGCAACGTTGTTTGTGGCATCGACGTTCATGCCGACGGGTCCCTCGATGCTTACGATCAGTTGCCGCGGATCGACTTCGGGGAAGAATTCAACGCCGGGCGGCGCAATCGTCATCATAAATACAATACCGATGAGACCGCCGAAGACGATGTTCAACAACAGGGCCCTGTTATCCGTTATGATGATCGGTTTGTTATTTTTTCTGAGCAGCATCCCCAGAAATCCGAACACAATAATAATCACGGGAAGGATCATCAGTGCAAACACGGTGCTGCTGTCGATTTCCGCTCCGCCCAGACCGGCGAGGAAAAGAGATATCATAATCAGTGCGCCGACCGCGAGTCCGGCATAAAAAGATATTTTTCCTCCCCGGAAAATCGCCTCATGCGTATGGATCAGTATCAGGATAAGACCGAGCAGCAGAGCGATACCGCCGGGTATCAATAAGACTGCACCCGATGCACGTGAGAGTATCGATACAATGCCTCCGAGAATAAGCAGAAGCACGCCGCCGCTGAGCAAAACAAGACTCGCCGTGTTACGGAGATATGCGTATTTTACCGTGTAATCCCGTTCAAGCATCCAGAGCAGAAATGATTTATACTTTTCGATAAACGCGGGCAGCAGTGAGTTCCGGAAATACAGGCCGAATGGTTTTACGAATAACCTGTAGGTAATAGTAAAGAACGCAACAACCAATACTAATACCGCCAGAGTAATCGGGTTTGCGAGTCCGATCATCAAGGCAACGATAATGAAACCGCCGAGAGCAATACCACGGGTGACGGGCGTCCGGTTCGGCTTCGGTTCGTTCTCCAATCGTACGAGATATGCAGTGAGCGTCGGATACAAAACGAGCGCCGCAAACAAAGAACACACGAGCACGATGATCAGGGTTTGAGGAAGGTATCCCATAAACTGTCCGATAATCCCGGGCCAGAACAGCAAAGGAACGAATGCCGCGACGAGCGTTGCCGTACACGCGAGCAGTGCGTATCCGATTTCATCGCCCGCGTGACGCGATGCGTCGAAGCGTTCATAGCCCTTTTCGCGCCAGCGATATATATTTTCGACCATGACGATCGCGTTATCTACAAGCAACCCGAGCGCAATTATCAGGCTGAACAGGATAACGAAATTAACGGTCTGACCTAACAACTGAAAAATGATAAAACCCATGAAGATAGATAACGGTACCGCCGCGGCGACCAGCAGAGCATTTCTGATACCCAAAAAGAATACAAGCACCAGAACGACAAGCAGCATTCCCATAATGATGCTGTTTTCAAGATCTTTAATCAGGCTACCCACATCCTCACTTGCATCGCCCGTAATGACGACCTGTGTTCCCGGAGGGAGAGGATAACTCTCAAGGGCATCCACGACATTGGCTGCTGTTTCGAGAATATTCGCGCCCGGTCTTTTTTTAATCTGCAAACTGACGACCTGCTGAGCGTTCAGACGCTCCGCCGGGATCGGTACCAGATCGCCGTTGTTGTTTTTCTCCTTGAGAATGGTCAGTCGGGAATAGCTGTCGCGGTCTTTAAATCCGAACAGAATATCCGCAAGATCACGAATATACACTGCACCGCGTGAAGGATTCTCTCCGTTGCCGCCCGAAGGAACGAACACAATCAAATTTTCGATCTCATTCGGATCGGAAAATTCACCGGATACTCTCAGCAGATAGCTCAGGCGGTCGACATCGATGGTACCGCCGGGGATCGTTATGTTCTGTCCCTGAATTGCACCGATGATCTGTCCGAATGAAACATTGTAAGCGTTTAACGACTGCAGATCGACATTCACCTGGACTTCGCGTTCTATGCCTCCGACCAGGTCGACTTCCCGCACGCCCCCCGCAGTTTCAAGTTCATCCTTAAGCCGCTCCGCGATTTCGGTCAACCGGTGCAGCGAGTAGTCTGCCGAGAGGTTGATCGACATGATCGGAAAATCATCGAAATCAAATTCGGTTATTATCGGATCTTGAGCGTCTGCCGGCAGTTTCGATCGTGCGAGATCGACCCGTTCGCGGACACGCTGACTTGCCTCAATCAACGGGGTGTTGAGATCGAATTCAACTATTATACTGCTGAATCCCTCGGTTGTTACCGAACGGATCTCGTCGATGCCGGCGATTCCCTGCAGTTCCCGCTCAAGCGGCTGCGTTACCTGCGACTCCATATCGGAGGGACCGATTCCCGGGTATATCGTCGTGATGATAAATAATGGAATCTCGATCGTTGGATTCGATTCTTTCGGGATTGTCGTGTAGCTGATGATCCCGCCTATCGTGAGCAGGATTGTAAGGACAACGATTGCAGTACGATTCTGTAATGATAATTCTGTTAATTTCATATTATCAACGGCTCAAAGTTTGATTACGAAGAGTGAGGGCGTTATCGACGCTTGATTTATTTTGAAGAATTTCCAGACGGTCGCCCTGATTCAGCGTACGGTGTCCGGATACAACCACCTCATCTCCGCGGGAAATCCCCTCGGTGATCTGGATGAGAAGACCCGATGCAGCGCCGGTGCGTACCGGTACAAGGTGCGCCACCGGTTGATCTTCTTCATATCGTGCGACAAAGACGTTGGTACCGTCTTCGTCCCGTACAAGTGCAGTGCGCGGTATGACGAAGGTCTTTTCAACGGTCCTGCGTACTATATGGACATCTGCAACCATTTCGGGTTTTATTATACCTCCGGGATTTGGTATCTCTATCTCCACGCGATATGTTCTGGTATCAGGATCTATTATATTGCCCGCGAAACCTATCTTTCCGGTGTACGGTGCAGTGCCGGTTCCGGTGAAAAAGATTGTGGAAACCGATCCCTCGCGCACATCCGAAGCGAAGCGGTCAGGTACTCCGGCAACGATATTGACCCGGTCGGCATTCACCAGACGTGCCACCGGCATGCCGGGATTAATAAGTTCTCCGTTTTTCGCAAACCGCTCTTCTATCCGTCCGGTAAACGGAGCTTGTATGCGGGTATCCTGTAATTGTTTTTGTGCCTGCTCGTACATCGCTTTGGCCTGATCGCGCTGGGTTCGTATGCTGTTATATTGCAATTCACTGATAATTGAATCGGCAAAGAGTGCCTGTTGGCGGTTGTATGTGTCGACGGCAAGTTCATAATTAACGCGCGCAGATTCATACCCGGCTTGCAGTAACCGGTCGTCAAGTCGCGCGATGACCTCGCCACGCTCCACTCTTCTCCCGAGGGGGGCTATGTATTGCACTCTCCCGCCGACCTCCGCTGAGATAGTCGCGTCGTTATATGCTTCAACCGTACCGACCACCTGAATAGTCTCTTCGAGCGTGTCCTCTTCCATGGTTAGTGTCTCCACTGCCACGGTACGGACGCGTCGTTCATTCGTTGTGTCCTCGGCTTCTTCGCCGCTGCCGGAATCGCAGTGCACGAACAGAAGCGGTATGAACAATAGTAACTTCGCTAATGTTTTCATATACTTTCTCCAATTGCCTTTTGATATTCACTGTATGCGACGAGATAGGCATGTATCGCCGAGAGATAATTTAAACGGCTCTGATCAAGAAGCATCGATGCCTGTCGTTCTTCCAGAGCGGTGCCGGCTCCCTCCTGTAACCTTCTCACGGCAAATTCATAGTGTAACTCTGCTTGTTCAATGTTTCTTTTTTGACTTAAGATACGTTTGTGTGCAGCCCGCACATTGTTGACTGCCTGAACAATTTCAAGGTAGATTGACTCTTTCAGTTGTTCCTGCTGTATGAGAGCTTGTTGGATCGCGATATTTCGCTGTTGAACCTGCCG
>SLQE01000347.1 GCA_007131635.1 Bacteroidota bacterium
GCGGCATATCTCCTATAAAGCGGGGTTTTCTGTAATCGCGCCATACCACTTCAGCCCAATGATTCCAGGCATACGGTCGGAGATCATTGAAAAAGAATTCAAGTAGTTTATGTGTACGGTCGATCCGGTCAAGAAAAATGAATGTCCCCGCCGCACGCACTTCATACGGTGTATAATCGTTCCAGGCATAGTCAGGATCGAGTCTCCGGTTAAAGTTTTCGATGTATTTTTCGAATGTCATCTTCAATGCCTTATTCGGTATATACTTCAGTTCCCCGCACGGGGAAATACCAATCGTGGTTGATGTCGCATCGAAATCCCCCAATTCCACACATCCGGGTATATAGTCGATCTCACGGAGTTCCATTGCGAGAAGAATCGAGTTATACAGATTGATCCTGAATTCGTCACGCATCTGACTATACCTGTCTGTAGAGCCGGTATCTCCGATAATCGCCGCCATCTCCGCCGCATCTTTTAATCCTTTCAGAATAAAAAAGTTATCCCAATACGAATGCATCGGTTTTTCCGCATACCCCTCATGGCTGATTGATTCCGGTACCAACCCGTAGAATGCACGCGTTTCACGATCACCATATCTATACTCGCCGGTCTTCCGCTGTTCGGTTAAATATGCAATATACTCAACTGTTTTTTGAACACGATCCCACATACTCATAAGGAAGGTTGTGTCGCTTGTAAATCTGAAATATTCCATGATTAGATAAATGAACTGTCCCGGACTGTCGTGTTCATCCACGGGATCGGGTCCTCTGCGATCGACAACGCAGGGGATTTTACCGTTATCGTACTGATACGGAGCGTACCATTCGATGAACTCACGGACAGGTTTATCTAAACCTAGCCGTAATAAAGCACCCGATGTCAGCGATCCATCGCGTATCCAGGAACGTTCATACGAGCGTGAACCCGGTTGAATGGCCGGTCCGTCTCGATTTATCAATATATATGCAAGATTACTTTTCAAAACATCTATATATTTTTTCCCCTGTTCCGGGACGATAAATTCTACCCGGTGAAGTCTCTCTGTCCAGTACTTAACGGCCTCATCGATAATCTTGTTATAGAACACCATAATCTGATTATCGTCCGTCATATCCGGAGGTTTTCTGTAATCATCGTAAAACGGTATCTGCAGTACAATATGCTTCTCTTCTCCGGCTTTGAGTTGATATGTAAATTCCAGACTCCCGGAAGCAAAACCGTTTTTATCCGATATGATCCGATTCTGAGGTACCGTATGCCGTGTAATAAATCCGATGATATCGTCGGTATCCAGGCGTGTTGCCCCGAATGCATCCGGTTTATGCAACGGGATGATGTGCTTTGTGTTATTTACCAGGACGATGTTTTCCTGCGTATATTCAATTGTATACATCGGTGCAAATCCCCCCGCGATATTCAAAAACTGCCATGGGGGATTCACCTGAAAAGGACGTAGTGCAAGAAAAAGAGATCCGCTTATGTCGGCAGGGGTCGGATTTTTTATTGTATACGATACGTAGAGCGACGAAGCACCACGTTCACCCGATGCGATAGCTTCAACGGCAAGATCGACATGTTCATGT
Organism: Bacteroidota bacterium; assembly: GCA_007131635.1. Taxonomy (GTDB): domain Bacteria; phylum Bacteroidota; class Ignavibacteria; order T3Sed10-11; family T3Sed10-11; genus T3Sed10-11. Next base: position 1,590 of record SLQE01000347.1, read on the forward strand.
TCCCAGTACACACGGGGAACCGGGAGATAATCATGCAGCAATGTCTGATGTGTTTCAACGTCTGCCCAGGTTATGAAGTTACCGTTCACGGTAAGAAACGGCTCTATCGAAAACATCTCCTTAGCGACTTCGAGCATTCCGTCTTCATTCAACAATGCCTCTTTGCCGTCTCCGTCTACCCCGACGACAGTCCAGTATGATTGCTCGTCATACAGGAATCGCGGAAAATATCCGCGTTGTGCATCGCCTGCAATCTCCCTGAAAAACATATTCGGTGTTTCTGAGAAACCGACGGGTTTCACTTCCAGGTAAGATATCGCATAGCCCGAATGCCCGTTACTTTGTTTAAAGTGGAGTTTAATAAATTGAGCATCGGATTCCGGGAGATATATATAATCCCGCCCACCGGATCCGTCTCGAAATGAATAGACTGTTTCCCAGGCTACTGCATCCGGGGAAAGCATAACATCATAATCGATCGCATACCTATCGTCAAGCCAATCTATTATAATACCACCCAGTTCCGTGAATTGCTCCATATCGACAAGAAGCCATTGATCATCGGGAGTCGTGTAACTGATCCATACGGAACCCTCCGTCTTCTTGAGGACATTTTGCGCTCTGTATTTTTCATCAGCGACAGAGGATGCAGTAACAGACGGTCTGAGAGATTCAAAATCTACAACCGCGAGCTGCTCGAAAGCGAGCATATCAATATAAACGGATCCCGATCCGCCATCACCCGCCGCCAGTATGATTTCAAGCGCGTGTAATGTATCAAGCGTGCCGCTATCGGGTCCCCATGCAAAATCGATATGGCGTTTCCGGGTAACAAGTTGTTCCCATATTTCCGGAAAATCAAAGTTCCGTCTGTTATGCCACCATACATTATCGCCGCTTGAATCGAGCAATTTAAATTCGAGATTATTTTTCGGTCCGTCCCCTTTTACAAAGAACGTGAACCGGTAATTTTCGGTTAGCGGTAACGATAAAGATTTTTTAATACCGCAGAAGCCGGCACCGGCTTTAAATGAGTAATCAAGACGAATGGCTTGTCCGGAAACACCCTCAACCTGTGAGACCGTGAGCTTGACACCGTCGGATGTAATTACCTCCCAGTCATCTATAGATTCAAAATCATCCAGCACAACAGTTTGCGCATATACCGCATTGATTCCGAGCAGACACATCAAAACCAATTTTAAGATTATCATCCTTTTACACTTCCCATCATAATTCCCCGGATATAATATTTTTGCAGAACCATAAACACCAGCATGACAGGAAGAATTGTCAGCACGGAACCTGCCATCATAAGTTCGGTATCCTGTACATGCTCAAGACTGAGATTTGCAAGTGCGACCGGGAGGGTATACATCGAATCATCGGTCATAACGATCAGCGGCCAGAGGAAATCGTTCCAGGTTCCCATAAACGTAAAGATTGCCAGTGTTACGAAAATCGGTTTACAAAGCGGGATCACCAGACGCCGGTATACCATAAAATCACTCGCACCGTCTATCCGGGCTGCATCGATCAGACTGTCGGGAATAGACAACATATATTGCCTCATAAGAAAAATACCGAAAATGCTCGCCATACCCGGGATCATAACGCCCAGATACGTATTGATGAACCCCATCTTATTCAACATAAGAAAAAGCGGCAGCATCGTTACCTGTGCGGGGATGACGAGCCCCGCCAGCAGAAAGCGGAACAGTTTATCGCGCCCCCTGAAACGGTACTTTGCAAAAGCGAATCCCGCCATCGAGTTGATTATAAGAGAGATGGCAGTGACGCTCACTGCGATTATTGCACTGTTCATCAGATAGCGCGCAAGATGCAACCGTTCAAACAGATCGTAGTAATGTATGAACGTAATTTCACGCGGGAAGAACGGAGGAGGATATGTGCTTGACGCTCCCATCGGCATCAGGGAAACCGAAACCATCCACATGATCGGCGACAGTGTGACGGCAGCGGTCAGCACAAGCACAAGATTTAATATGATTTTATGTCCCCGTTTCATCCTTCATACCCGCTTTTTTGTACACGAAGTTGGATAAGCGTTCCGATAAAAATGATGATAAATAAAACAAACGCCAGAGATGCCGCATATCCCATATTCCACCAGCGAAATCCTTCCTGATACATATAGAGCACGATGCTCAACGTGCTGTTCACCGGTCCTCCCTGCGTCATAACGTACGGTTCGGCAAATAACTGGAAATACCCGATCATTGTGATAATAGCGACAAACAACATGGTCGGTGCCAGCATCGGTAATGTTATCGACGTGAATTGCGAAACCGCATTTGCACCGTCAATTTTGGATGCTTCATATAATTCCTCGGGAATGTTCTGCAATCCGGCTATAAAAATGATCATGTTATACCCGAAGTTTTTCCACACCGCAAGTATAATAACCGACGGCATTGCCCAGAATGGATCACCCAGCCAATCGACAGTCTGAATCCCGAATATATCAAGGACATAATTCAGCAATCCAAATCTCGGATGATAAATATATCGCCAGACGATAGCCACAGAAACCAGGGTAGTGACAACAGGAGTGAAATAAACGAGTCGAAAGAGACCTTTGAGTCTGGCCAGTTTCGAATTGATCAGCAGCGCCGCACCCAGCGATACGGCAATTGATAACGGTCCGCCGATGAGGACAAAATAGAAGGTGTTCTTTAACGCGATCCAGAAGAGAGGATCACGTAAAAGCTCTGCATAATTATCTAAACCGACAATTCGTACAAGGCTGATATCACTCAGACCATAGATGTCGAAATCGGTGAAACTCATAAAGAGGGAGGCGATCACGGGAAAGAAAAAAAACACGCACAACATAAACAGTGCGGGAGCAAGAAAGAAATAAGGAGCACGGCGGGAATATCCGGTACGTGACCGCGAAAAAAATCTTTTCCCTATTGTCGTCACGGCCTGTGTCATTCTTTTTGATCCGCTCTGCTTAAAATCCAGCGACGCTTATCGAGGATCCTGTCAACTTCTCTGTCGAGAGCCGCCAATGCCTGGGGGACGGTCATTCTCCCCATTGATACAATTTCTGCATACTGCTGGACTTTCAGGGCTATTTGTTCCCACTCAGGTACTTTCGGTAATGGGACCACATACGGCATCTGTTCGTAGAATGCCCGTATGTGAATATCATCTTTTATACCGGATATTTCCCAAACGCTTAATCGCGGAGGGAGATTTCCGGAGATTTCGTTAAAACGTATCTGAATATCCTGCCGCGAAAAAAATTCGATAAGCTTCCATGCTTTATCTTTTTTTCGGGATTGATTGAACATGACCAGACTCGATCCGCCGGCTATCGATACTCCCGGATATCCTTCGGACGGACCGGGGAGCGGAGCTGTTCCCCAATTATCCTGCATATACTCCGGTAACCTCCTCCTGAAC
>SLQE01000290.1 GCA_007131635.1 Bacteroidota bacterium
AATAAATTAACATTATGCATTTCCATTGTCAACATTAAAAATTTTGAAGTATGATTATAAAATATGTATATTTTATTTCGCGAAGACTGATAATATAAAAGGAGACACATGGATATTTTAGAAATCGTACAAACCACAGTTGCCTATCTTCTTATCACAATAGCAGGTATATTCGTCATTGTGAACCCCCTCACCACTGCATTTGCGTTTATGTCGCTGACGACCAGAATGAAGGAAGAGCGGAGAAAGATGATAGCATTGAAAGCGACAAAAATATCTACCGGATTATTCTTTATCTTTGCACTTCTTGGCGGTATCATTTTTCAATTATTCGGAATCACGCTTGCCGCATTCCGAATCGCCGGCGGTATCATCCTGTTCGGTATAGCAATGGGAATGATCCGCAAACAGGAGAGCGACGATGCCGGGCAAAAGAAACCCGAGGGGGAGATAACGGACGACATATCCGTCATTCCGCTTGCGATCCCCTTCATAAGCGGTCCCGGTTCGATTGCGACGGTCATGATCCTGACAAGTGAAGCGCCAACTATATACCATACGATACTCGTTTTTGTTGCAGTGCTCTTCACCACGGTGAGTTGTTATTATTCTATGATATATTCCAAAGTCATTGTGCGATATCTCGGGGATACCGGTAAACAGATCATTACAAAAGTATTCGGTCTGATTCTCGCGGTGATCTCGGTTCAATTTGTCATTAACGGCATAGCAAATGCCGTCGTCGATTTTGGGATAATCGACATCCCGGGAATCGAACCGGGCGGCGGTTTTGAACCGGTTGATTAATAAAGGGTATATTATTAAGTGTTCTTACGCACATGCATTTATTAACCCACGAATCAACGCGAATGAACACAAATATAAAACGTATAACTATAAAAATGGCCGAAATATTGGTGCCCGGAACTATTTAAGTATTTAATAGATTAGCGTTTATTCGCGCCGATTAGCGGTTTGCGTAACATCATTTATTAATCTCTATATTTGACAATCCCTGAATCATTTGATATATTTTCGAAATATTTTACTATATTAATTAACATACTATCCATGCCCGACATAAATATTATTCGCATAAAGAATGCGGTTTTTTACGCTTATCATGGGGCATATAAAGACGAGCAGAATTTAGGGGGTAAATTCGAGGTAGATATTGATATGCATTGCGATTTTGCCGAAGCCGCACATAACGATAATCTGGAAATTACCGTCGATTATGAAAAGGTGTATGCTGTTATAAAAGAGCTTGTCGAAGGGAAAAAATATTTTTTGATAGAAGCGCTCGGGTACAAAATAGCGGATGGTATACTTGATAACTTCGGTATGGTTGGTCGGGTGGATGTTCGTGTGCGCAAAAATAACCCACCTGTGCGAGGCGTCATAGATGCAGTCGAGGTTGAGGTGCAGCGTGAACGTACGTAGAGCTCCACAAAGACTAAAACACATTGTCTATATCGCTCTTGGATCCAATCTCGGCGATCGGCAAATGTTTATTGCATACGCCATCAGAAGATTAAACCGGTTGGAGAAAACCCGGTTCGGCGATGTTTCGGGATTGTATGTTTCCGAACCTGTCGGCATCGCAGACCGGATACCGTTCTTAAATATGGTGGTACAAATCAAAACAAATTTGGATGTTGTATCTCTGCTGGAATATCTTCAATCCATTGAAAAAGATGCCGGCCGTACGAATAAGCAGCGGTACACGTCACGTGTGCTGGATATGGATATTTTATTCTTTGATGACAAAATTATAGAGCATGAGAACCTTATTATACCGCACCCGGAAATTCATAACAGGAAGTTCGTCCTCAAACCCCTGGCAGATATTGCCGGCGGGTATGTCCACCCGGTAAAAAAGAAAACCATTCGGGAACTACTGGATGCATGCCGGGATGATCATTGGGTGTCCCGTGTCGGTGAACGGGTATCTATTCGAATTCAGTGAAATGAAGGAAAAACCATTGGCGAAAGATCAGCAAAAAAGTACAGAGACCCCGCAGAAGGAGCAATTCGGGGGAGATATACGGTATATAGCTATCGAAGGAGTGATCGGCGTCGGCAAAACAAGTCTTGCTTCGATGCTCGGTGAATATTTCAGCGCCCGCGTCGTGCTCGAACGGTTTGAGGAAAACCCCTTTCTTGAACGCTTCTATGAAGACCCCGAGCACTATGCTTTTCAAACGCAAATGTCTTTTTTACTGAGCAGATATAAGCAACAGCAGGAACTTTTTCAGGCCGATCTCTTTCATAATATTCTGATTACAGATTATATTTTTGAAAAAGATAAAATCTTTGCCTACCTTAATTTACAGGATGATGAACTGAAACTATACGAAACGGTTGTCGGCGCGATCGAAAAAAATATACTGACACCCGATCTGATTATCTACTTACAATCGAGTACGGAGCGGCTTATGGAGAATATAAAAAAACGGGCCAGACCGTACGAAAAACACATTACTGCGGAGTATCTGAAGGATTTGAACGAAGCGTATAATTATTTTTTCTTCCGGTACCGTCAGGCGCCGCTCCTGATAGTGAATGCAACTGAGATCGATTTTGTCAACCGGGCAGAAGATTTCAATGAGCTTTTAAAAGAAATTACCCGGCAAAACAGGTCGCCGGTCGAATATTATAATCCGTTGAAAAAGAAGGGAACGCAGAAGGAGGATATGTAACATGCCGTTATTAAGGTACATTATCATTTTGGTACTGTTTTATGTGCTTTATCGTCTTATCAAAGCATCCCTGCTGGTGTTTTTCGGCAATTTCCGGGCACAACAAAAGCAAAAATTTAACGATCCGAATAACGTCAGCGGCGGGAAAAAAGCCAATCTTGACGATATACAAGAAGCAAAATATGAAGAAATTAAGGACGATTCAAAAAGTCGTAATAACTGAAATGATGGTGAAATTCTCCCTTTATCGAAACCGATTGCCCCAATGCGCAGATATATGCGAAAAATTGTGACCTTGCTTTTCACTTCCTGTTTGTTTAATTTTTCACTTCAAAAACAGTTTTACCGGTTGAACCCTTTTGCGGAAACGATACATTCCATATGACCAGGCAATTATTAAAAGAAGTCAGTAAATATAAAGTGCTCGAGACCCGGATATGCGATCTCGATCTGAGATTCTCCGGGCTTATTTTGAAGCAGATGAGGAAGGTGGCTTCCGAGTTGCGGCACAAAAATATTAAATTCCGTCCCGAGTACTACTACGGGACAGGATGGGGATGTGTGGACGGGAGCATATCGATCGAAATTCCGTTCTGGTTTGGGAATCAAACCCTGCGTGAAATTGAAGAGGAACTCAACTTTGGCGGCGTAGAAAATGACAGTGAAATATTAATGGCGCTCCGCCACGAGATCGGTCATGCAATATTGTACGCACACCGTATTTATCGCGACCGGGAATGGAGCCGTTTATTCGGCAATATGAAAAAAGTATACCGCGATTATTATGTGTATAATCCGTGGAGCAAACGACACGTCAGGCATCTTCCCGATCACTATGCGCAAAAACATCCGGATGAAGACTGGGCGGAAACCTTTGCGGTGTGGCTGAAGCCGCGCTCCAACTGGAGACATACATATGCGAAAACGCCCGCAATCCGAAAATTGGAATATGTCGATGCTATTATGCGGGAAATCGGTCATCGGGAACCGCAGAATTCAAAAACAGACAGGGATGAACCGATCGAAAAAGTGCGCATGACGGTAGCGGAGTTCTACAAGCTTAATTTAACATCCCGTGTACATAATGACGATCTATACGGCTATGTCGATGATATCAAAGCAATCTTTTCTTATAACGGGGGACGTGTAAATTCATACCGCGATGCGTGGAAATTTGTCCATAAATGTGCTCCTTTGATCGAGGAAAAAGTATGCCGGTGGATCTATTATGCCGACAGGGATAAATTACGCAAACATCTTTCACAAATTGAAAGTGTTTGCAGAACATATAATTTAAAAATACGCCAGGGAGAAGAGGTTGAAAAAATATCGGAGCTGACGGTGCTGCTGACATATAATATAGTGTATGATATCTATTCATAGTATTGCATGACCGCTCATCGGGTGGTTTACCGAAAATTATAATAATTGATTTCATAGAACAAAAATCGAGAGAACCATGGGTAAAATATATATAGAAGATCTGAATACGTACGTCGGTCAGGAAGTGACCATTCACGGCTGGGTTTACAATAAACGTTCGAGCGGGAAAATAAAATTTATCGTCGTTCGCGACGGCACGGGACTTTTACAATGTGTCATGGTGAAATCGGCTTTGCCGGAGGATGTGTTTGAACGATTCGGGAAACTTACTCAGGAAAGTTCGCTCAAAGTGACCGGCACCGTGAAAGAAGAACCGCGAGCTCCGGGAGGGTTCGAGATGGAAGTTAAAGATGTGGAGATAGTACACATCGCGGTCGATTATCCGATAACCCCGAAAGAACACGGCGTCGAATTTCTGATGGACCGGCGACACCTCTGGCTCCGGTCGACCCGCCAGCACGCGATAATGCGGGTCCGGCATCATATCATCAAGGCGATCCGGGAGTACTTCGATTCGAATGGTTTCGTGCTTATCGATTCTCCGATCCTGACGCCGAATGCCGTTGAAGGTACGACAACGTTATTCGAAACCGAGTACTTCGATCTCGGGAAAGCTTTCCTCACCCAGAGCGGACAGCTTTATGGCGAAGCGGCAGCGATGGCTCACGGGAAAATTTATTGTTTCGGACCCACGTTCAGGGCCGAAAAATCAAAAACCCGTCGTCACCTTACCGAGTTCTGGATGGTCGAACCGGAAGTCGCGTTTAACGATCTGGACGATAATATGGATCTTGCCGAAGATTTTCTTGAATACATCGTGTCGTCCACACTGAAAAATAAATCCAAAGAGCTTGAAACTTTGGAGCGCAACACTACGTATCTTGAAAAGGTACGCAAACCGCTCCCCCGCATATC
>SLQE01000123.1 GCA_007131635.1 Bacteroidota bacterium
TCACGGACGGGAAGTCGACCGCCACATCATCCACGTGAATCGGATGGGAATATTTAATCTTACCGGTCGGTGAATATGTATCCCCGCTGTGAATCATAACCGGGACATCAAATTCCCCGGCGAGTTCATAGACTGGATGAAGGATCTCGTCATACGGATAAAAAGGCTCATAGCCTGGATATAATTTTAAACCGCGGACAGTACCGTCTTTCAGATAATCCCGTAATTCGAAAAGATAGTTCAGGTTAAAATCAAGATAGCTTATGCCCGCAACAACGTACAGGTGATTGAGGTTTTCGGTTAATCGCACAGCGTCTTTTGTCGAGGGACGCCCGGGATTTACTTTATAGGATGTTAATATCATTGCAGCGTCGACGCGGTTTCGGCGCATCGTTATCTGCAATTCCTCAAAAGTCTTTTCTGTTACGTCCTGAGTTTCATCGCTGTAATTATTGATATGTACGTGACAATCGAGTATCATTCCACTCTCCTTCCTCTTATTTCATTTTCTTTGTCATATTATCTATGACACGGGCTGCCCAGTCGCGGCCGCCTAATCCGAACGCAAGTGCCAACGCGAGACACAGAGCACCAAAGGCAATCTGAAACGCGGAAACGAGAATGTCACCGCCGATGGCAAGCTGTTCGAGCGATATAGAAACGACAAAAATGATAATGGCATACTTGGCAATACCGCTTACAAGCCGCGATCCGCTCACACCGACATTATTCAGGTATGTATATAATGCGCTTTGAACAAACTGAGCGAATAAAGTTCCGAATATAAGCAACGCAATCGCAACGATGACATTGGGGAGATACAGTAGTACCCGGTTAAACAGATCTGCCGCAATCCCAAGTCCGAGCGTATGCAGTACGGCGAGAAATACAATGAAGATAATCGCCCAATATATAATAGCAGCGATAAGAGTAACGGCAGTAAATCGGACCCCTCCCTTCAACAAAAAATCTTCAATGCCGGCACGCTCTGCAATAACATCAATGCGAAGGATCCTCAGGACTCGAACCGTCACACCACGCAGCACTTTCGCAACGATCCATCCGATAATCAGAAGAATAAAAGCAACAATCAGATTTGGGAGGTATGCACCGAGATCAACCCAAAACAGATTTAGTGAATCGAATATACTATTAAACCGTTCCATAGTAAATCCCTTCCTCTAGTGAGTTATTAGGTATTGAAATAATGTTTGAAAGGAACACATCAGGAGTACAGGAGATATAAAACGACGGCTACACCCGAGCCCATCGCGGTACACGCAAAATTGACATAATCGTTTGTCATCCATCTTAAACCATGCACCTTTTTTGCTGGGACACCACAGTGAGTTTTTCGCTCGGTGACGGCCTTACACATCGAACACCTGTATATCGCCTGAACTGTTGCTCCGATATAACTATCAAATAAACTACCCACCAGTCCCGCTCCGGCTATTAATCCAACGGATATATACGATGAAGGCATTATTTCTACGACCTGATGATACCAGGCAAATCCACTGAGTGCGATGATCGTCCCCCCCAAAACACCTGCAACGGTACCGGTTACCGAAACACCTCCCGATACACCCCGCGGTACTTTTTGGAACGTAACAATATTTCGTGCGCCGTTACTGAATGATATTCCGAATTCGGTTCCCCAGGTGTCGGCAGTAGCAGCCGCTATAGCACCCAGATAGGCAAAGTACCATATCGGATCGGGATAGACAAATTCAAAGAGTACAAAGACAGAGGCAAGGCCTCCATTGCCTGCAACCTGTCCCATATCCCGTCGGTGACTCTTCTCGAAATACTCCTCCGCGGCTTCTTTTCTCTTATTCTTTATTTTTGAAATAAAGCTGGAAAGGATGAAAAACGTGAGCATAGGAATAGTCCATTTCCAACCGCCGATGCCGAAGATTATGACTGCCATCAGAAAAGTTGCGGCAGCACCGCTTGGTGCAAGAAATCCCACAAGGAGAGAAGTGATACTAATAATTACCGCAAATATAAATCCGATATAAAACTGTGTCCCGAGAATCGCCGCCCCCTCGAGTCCGATAAAAAGAATAATACCGGCACTGATAGGGACAAACAAGTTATCGCGACCCCGTACCCCCATCATTTCAACAATCGTCGCGATTGCAGCCACAACAAAGGATAAGGCGAAAATATAAGCAAATGAAGAACCGGCAAGGGATGCGTCCGGCGGGAGGTCAAACGGATACAATAACAGGCACCCGGCCGATACTACGAAAGTAACGATAAACATTGCGCCACTTCCCTGCAAGGATTTCTTATCGCCGCTCAGATTCACCGTCCGGGGGTTCGTCACCGCCTCTCCGACAAATGCCGCAGCGGGATCTGCCAATCCCAGAATAAGAATCGATGTTGATATAATAACCGGGTAGGATCTCCAGAATAAGAGTATGAGTATCAGAAATGCTATCGGGAAATAAACGGTACCATACGTTTCACGCGTCGTATCGTCCATACCTTTAAATAATCGAAACCTCACGGAAGAATAATTAACAGCTATAAAAAGCAGAGACATTATTATTCCGGGAACGGGTGATACAAATAAAAGAGGAACAAAGAATACAAACACGCCGACGAGAATATGGACGATTTTACGTGTGGCATTCCCGGTTAGCGACGTTGTCTTTCGCAATCCTTCCGCCAATCCCACAAAGGTAAATAACCCTATGAGCATAGCGACAAACAACCGCCATTCATAAGCAGTCACACCGCTGAAATCCAAAAAATACAAAAGATCATTCACTGATTTTGGCCTTCCAGTTCTTCAGATATATCGACAGAAACACTCTCGACGTCAAGGAGTCGGTAAATAAGTATTGATAGGATGAGGCGTTGATCTTTTTGTGTCCCTTTTAAAGACGTATCGGCACTCAGGAGAGATTGGAATCTACCGGGCATTGCGCCAATCGGATGATTTCTTACATATCCGAAATATTCATCCAAAAAATACGGATGTATTTTAAGCTGGCTTGCTATCTTCTGCTTCGGTACATTTTTACCCTGCAGATCTCCGAGCATGGCTATCTGCCTGAAGAATCTCGTCAGCATCCTGACAATAACCGTTGGCCTTTCTCCGTGCTCGAGCATTTTATCTAAGATATCGATCGCTTTCGATGCATCCTTAAAGCCAATCGCTTTATAGAGTTCGAAAATATTGTATGCCTTCGTTACACCGACGACTGCATTGACATCGTCAATAGTGATGCTTTTCCGATCAGCCGTGTATATATCAAGTTTATCAAGTTCATTGACAATTTGCCTGAGCGACGTCCCTGTATATGCAGCAAGCAATGCAGCGGCATCGGCGGTTATCGTTTTCCGGAACTGTTTTACTCGTTTCATTACCCACTGAGGTACCTGGTTATCGTACACCGGTTTACACTCAAGTATACTTTCTTCATCGAAAGCCCGGTACGGATTCTTTCGGAAGTCGGGCTGTTCACTGACTAAAACAAGGACCGTGGTCTCGAGAGGATTTTTAATATAGGGCGTCAGTATATCCGGATTTTTTAATTTCTCGAACTCTTTTACGACAACCAACCGTTTCTCACCCATCATCGGATACGACGAAGCGAGAGCAACGACTTCGTTCACATCCACATCGTAACCATACAAAACGTCGAAATTAAAACTTCGTTGTTCCGGAGGGACAATGGCATCACGGAGGAGGTTCACCGCTTCATCTGCAGTATACTGCTCCGGCCCGGCACACAGATAGCATGGTGCAATTGAACCTTTTACGACGGCCTGTTGTAAACCTTCGATCGAGAGCCGATCCGTCTTTTTCCTCTCTTTACTGTTCATGTGCCTTCTTACTCCTCTCGCGTCTCATAGCGAGTATGATTACGAAAGCACAGCCACCCCAGATAATACCGAGTGTGAAAAGCATGGTGAATAAGGTTGCAGATTCCATACTGTACCCTTATTTTTTTTGAGTAGTGTGTTTTAAGGTACGGCCGACAATTGCTTTATTGAATGCGATAAATAACGCAAGGATAATTCCCCATTGGAACAGACAGGTACCGAGTGTTTCAGCTCCAAAGGGATTCCACCAGCCATCGGGATCCCACTGCGTAGAAGAATACAACCACCAAACGATCAGTACCGTAACCTGCAACGGGATCAGGAAAGCAATCACATAATTATACCATTTTCCGATATAGACATCGGATCCCTCGCCGTTGACGACTTCACGCCGGAATCTGTCCACCCCGTACTTAATAACCGAAAAAGATATAAATCCACCGCTGATCATAAGGGCAACACCCCAGACCCAGTCCTGGTTATAAAAGACGGTGAGACTCAATGCCGAGGGTATACCGAACAGGAACCCTAATGAACCGACAAGAGCGATTGCCGTACGACGTTGCAACCCCATATCGATAAATATCCGGACAGCCAGTTCGATCATCGATATTAGTGAACTTATCGCAGCAACGCTCAACGATAAGAAGAAAATACTTGAGAAAAAACTCTGTACAACCGGGCCGCCCGGCATCTGGGTAAATAATTGGGGTAAAAATATAAAGGCCATACCGATATTGGTACTACCGGTTCCGATTTCGAGTTCTTCGACACCCGCGGCACCGGCAATACCAAAAATAGTCGCAAATACAATAATTGCGGCAAGGAGCGAAACGGAGTTATTGCTCAAGCCCGTCACTATTGCATTCAATGCCATATCTTCTCTTTTCCGGAGATATATCGCATAGGTGAGAATCAGACCCCAGCCGGCTCCGGTATCCCAGGCATTTTGGGTGAGAGCCTGCAGCCAGATCCGATAATCGAAGAGACGTTCGAGATTCGGCGTAAAGAGATATACGATTCCCTCCATTGCACCATCGAGTGTGACCGCTCTGACAGCCAGCACCAATAACATTACGAGTAAAGCCGGCACAAGTATACGGTTCCAGCGTTCGATACCGTTTACAACTCCCCGGTAAATTATATACACACCGATAAGCATTGCTATCGCATGAAAGAACAGGGGCTGATACCCGGCGGTAAACGAATCCCATAATGCAACATGGTCGGCTGTTGTGACGATTGATCCGGTAAAAGAGGTATACAGATACCGCATACACCATCCCGCTACAACGGCGTAATAAAACATGATCGCAGTTGCAACGAAACCGATAAATGCTCCCATCCAACCGAACCTGTTGCCTGCAATTTCGGATATCGCACCGATGGTACCTTTACGGGTTTTCTTGCCTATCGCTATTTCGGTAATGATAAGCGGAATAGACCATATGAATAAGAATATCACCCAGGGGATCAGAAATGATCCGCCGTCATTCTGCGCAACTATGCGGGGGAACCGCCATATATTGCCGGTTCCCACAGCAATGCCAATCACCGCAAGAATCATTCCCCACCTTGAAGTGAAAAATTCCTGTCGGTTACTCATAGATTATTATTTCGGCTCGATTGTTACTTGTATCATTTCTACCCGGTCGACGGGATTATCGTTCATATCTGTCGGCACCTGAGCTATCCGGTCGACGACTTCCATTCCTTCGACAACACGACCGAACACGGTATAAGCACCGTCGAGGCTCGGGAGATCGTCGAGACAAATATAAAACTGACTGCCGCTCGATTCACGTTCGGGATTGACCTGATCCCCGAGTCGCGCCGCCGCAATATAACTCCGTTTGTGATCGGTGCCTATTTCAGCGGGGATAGTATAGCCCGGGCCCCCGCGGCCATGCAGCGATCTATCCTGTGAACGCGAATTCGGATCGCCGCCCTGTACAACGAACCCCGGTATAACACGGTGGAACGTCGTACCGTTATAGAATCCTTCCCTGGTAAGTTTTTTAAAATTCTCAGCGTGTTTCGGTGCCGATTCCGTAAATAATTCAATTTTTATGGCACCCATCGTTGTTTCGATAACCACTAATGAATCTCCGGTCGCGAAATCATTGGTTTCCGTTTGCTCTGTTTGCATTTCGTCTCCGTTTCTCTGCTGTCCGCATGCTACGATAATAAGCAATGCAGTCGTGAGTGTGAACATGATTATGAACCTGTGCATGGCATATCCCTCCGATCTATTATGATGATAATAATATAACAATTAATCCTACTGCTAAACAATAAAATGAGAAATAACTGAATTTATCCCGTTTCAGAACAATAAAAACGGTTTTAATGGCAACGTAACCGGCAATACATGCCGCGACCGTCCCGACTATCAATGTAAAAATAAATTCTCTCTCTATCGGTGTACCGGTTATTTCAAAAGTTTCAAGCAGGGTGGCACCAAAAATCGCCGGCAATGCAAGGAGAAAAGAATATCTCGCGGCCTGCTCGCGCGCAACCCCGGAAAACAACCCGGCACTGATCGTCATACCCGCCCTTGAGATACCGGGCAGAATTGCAAACGCCTGTGCAAACCCGATAAATATTGCGGTTCCCCACCCGACTTTTTTATCGGGTTTCGGTTTGGCCAATCGGGTAAGGAATAAGACCAGACCGGTAACAATAAGCATAACCCCGACAAGGCTAACGTCGGCAAATGCGCGTTCGACAAACGGTTTAAACAAAAGACCGATAACCGCGGCAGGTATCGATCCAACTACTATAAGAGCCGCAAGCCGGAAGTGTTCGTCGTTTTTTAATAACGACGGTATGTTGCCCGGATTTTTAAGACCTTTGAACAGCGATGAGAAGATTTGCCAGACATCTTTCCAAAAGATCGCAAGGATACTAAATAAGGTACCAAAATGAACAAATATTTCAAACGTAATATTGTCCGCCTGAAGTACACCGAGTACTGTCTGACCGAGTACCAGGTGGCCGGAAGAACTCACCGGTAAAAATTCAGTTAATCCCTGCAGCAATCCCAAAATCAGTGCATCGAAAAAATTCATATTACTCCTTGTTTCACTTAAGTACGAAAATTGTGCTCATTATGGGCACCTATAATTAAAAATTATAGGTCAATCCAAATTTAAGACCCAGCGAAATAAAATTCATCGTAACATCCTTGTCTCCGGAACGTAATACTATACCTTCATTATCTGAGACAGAGCCGGGAAATGCAAAACGCATTTCCACTCCCACATAACCGTACAAATTATCACCGAAGGGGGTATGTCCGACGGCATGAATTTTTCCGCCGATCCCTCCCCCTGTGTACACGATCGGTTCCGTCAATTCCATCAAATCTTCCCGATACCTTGTGAAAAAATAACCCAGACCTCCGCCGAATTTAAAGAAATATCCCGGTCCCTTGAGAAGGTAGTGACCGAGCATAACGGGCATGTGGAATGAATAGCTATAATCATTCGATCCAAAGGTACCCGAAAAATTATGCGAACCAAAAAGATAAGAATACTCAAACCCGAACGCAACGTCGGATTGCATAAACCAATCAAAAGTAACAAAGAATTCAACTGCTGAATTAAACTCCGGGATTCTTTCCTGCAGGGTAAATCCTTCTCTCAGATTCAGGTACGATACGAGATCGGATATACTGACAGCGCTTATCCCCATACCGCCCCCGATACCGGACCGGTAATCAAAGACCATACTTTCTTCCGGATTATTTTTTCCCGAAGCGCTTACGACAGAAAAAAACATCAGAAGAAACATCGGTAAAAAAAAACGTGCTCTCATAAAACCTCTTTTTTCAATGGATTAAGGGGTGGTTCGGCGGATTCATCTATTGCTTTCTGCTCATCTGTTTCTACCTGTTGGAAGAAATCCTTTACCTTTAGTTTCAAACTAATAACATAGTACAGGCCGACAAAAATGACGGAAAAATAACCGACCGCATGTGTCAAAGTCGCATAACCCAACGCGACCTCCCTCTGCATGCCGTATAAGCGGGTCAGCATCTCCACGGTAAAAGTATGATATGAACCCGTTCCACCCGGAGTGGGAATAATGACACTTAACGATGTAACCATCGTTAAAACAAATCCTGTCAGAATATTGATTGGTGTGTCACCTAGATCGAAAGCCAATAACGGAAGATATGCCGTTAGAATATAGAGCATCCACATAACGACCGTCAACACTATGATCGACCGGATGTTGTCCCGGTGACGGATTATCATCATCCCGTCCACAAATGAATGAAAAATTTCTTCACCTCTGGCTTTCACCCGATCAGAAAAAGGGAATAAAAATATCCTTGCAATACGAAGCATGAGATATCGTTTGTATAACAATAAAGAAATACCGATAATGAAAACGATAGTCACTATAACGACAAAAATGCTGAACGTTCCCCACCATGGAAACTGATCAGTGAGAGTTTTTTGAAAAAATATAAACAGCAAGCCCATACCGAAGAGTAACGAAAGCAAATCTATCACACGCTCGATAAAAACAGAGCCGAAAGTCGACGCTTTCGATATATTTTCCAAGCGCGCCAGTACATACGGGCGGACGATTTCTCCGACACGGGGGACGATGTTATTCGTCATATAACCGATCAGCAGGCTCGAAAAGGCGTTACCGCGTTCAACTCTATTTTTAACGGGAACGAGAAGCAATTGCCATCGCCAGGCTCTTACATAATGACTGAGGATCAAAAGGGGAAAAGCGGTGAGCACCCACAAGAATTTAACGTTCCTGATAATTTCCCACAACGCGTTAAAATCCGTGCCGCGAAATGCAATGTAGAGCAATATACCGGCGAGAACTATACTTATGAGAAAATTTGTGAGTGTGCGAAAACGAATTGCCATCCGGTACCGGTTTTATTAACGTAAATCTATGATTTCAATGTTTTCCGACGGCTGATAGAAGAAGAGATCCATATCAACACCGGTATTCAGTTGAATATCGCGTACACGATATGTCGTCTTGTTATCATTCAGATCAATGATTTCTGCTCTCCGGACTATCCATTTCGTTTCATCAACCCATAGACGCATCGAGCGAACAAACTGGTGATCGTCCTTAGGAACAAGTCTCAACAAAATAAGCGACGCATCGTCGATCGTCTCATGATCTCCGACTGTTACATAAAAATCGTCCGGAATGGTAAGTAAAAACCGATCCGGCGTAAATACCTGTTCATCTTCTTTGTATATATCAACTATGACCTGATCGGTAAACGGGTTATATGACCAGATGGTATTCCCGTCGGTTACTACTGTTTGCTGTTCAGATTCGATACGATAATAATGTGGTCTTTTCATATAGACAATTCCCTCGAACGTCTGCTGTGCTCGTGTCACCGGGAATTCAACGATCTGCTCGTACGTAATAACGGCATCGTCAATATCCTGGTATGTGCGCTGAACATTTTGCACGATATTCTGCTGGGCTGAAAGGGTCACCAGTCCCGTGAAAACGAATACCCCCAATAATATGATTGATCGCATATTCCTCCCTCCTTATTAATCCAATGATTCTAAAATAATATTAAGTTCGCTATCGGTTTCTACGAGCACCTGTCTCGCTTTGCTTCCGTCGAACGGGCCGACAATTCCCGCTGCCTCGAGTTCATCTATGATGCGGGCTGCCCGCGAGTACCCGACTTTTAACCGTCGCTGTATCAATGAGACCGATCCCTGCTGGTGACGTACGACCATCTCCGCTGCTTCTTCAAAGAGTTCATCACGCGTATCCCCGCTTCCGCCGTACCCGGATTTCTTTTTCTCTACAATAGAAGGCAGATAATATGGTTTTGAATATCCGGGTTGTTTTTTGATATGCATTGTTATTCGCTCGACCTCATCGGATGATAAGAATGAATTCTGCATACGTATTGGTTTCGGACTTCCGCTTGGCAGGTAGAGCATATCGCCGTTACCGAGTAGTTGTTCCGCACCATTCATATCGAGAATAGTCCGGGAATCATTCTTTTGAGCAACCTGGTAAGCAATACGTGCTGAGAAATTTGCCTTAATAACACCCGTGATAACATCAACCGATGGTCGCTGTGTTGCAAGTATCAAATGAATTCCGACAGCCCGGGCAAGTTGTGCGAGCCTTGCAATAGGATCCTCTACATCCTTTGCTGCAGTCAGCATCAGATCGGCCAGTTCGTCGATTATGACAATCAGATATGGCAGTTTTTTATGTTTTACGGCTTCAGTCGATTTTATCTGGCCGCTGCTGACCCTGGTATTATAATCCTGAATGTTCCGCACGCCGGCACTTGCAAGTCGGTCATACCGCTGTTCCATCTCTATTTCAACACCCCGCAGCATCGTGACCGCGTTCTGAGCATTCGTTGCAATTTTTTCATCGATATCCGGAGATACCGCGAGATAATGGCGGTCGAGCTTACGATATGGTGTTAATTCGATTTTTTTCGGATCGATGATCACGAATTTTATATCGGAAGGATGAAGTCTGTAGAGAAAGCTCGTGATTATCGTATTGATCCCGACGCTCTTTCCCGATCCCGTTGATCCGGCAATGAGCAGGTGGGGCAACCTGACAAGATCGTCCACGAAAATCTCGCCTGAGATGGTTTTTCCCATCGCCATTGGGAGCATGAATTTCGACTCGTGAAATTTCTTGCTGTTGATAACACTTCGAAAAGTTACGATCGACGGATTATGATTCGGGATCTCCACACCCACCGCCCCTTTCCCCGGGATCGGTGCGAGGATCCTGATACCTTTTGCCTGAAGTGCGAGCGCAAGATCGTTGGACAAACTGGTGATCTTACTGATTTTTACGCCTACCGCAGGCACAAGTTCATACAGAGTAAGGACCGGGCCACGGGTAACGCCGACACTTTCTATCTCTACACCAAAATCTGCCAGTTTTCCACGCAAGAGTTCCGCATTCGTTTTTACTTCCTCTTCGTTAACAGAACCCGATGGCTGACCTCTCTCAAGTAAATCAACCGACGGAAACACATAATCAATTTCTTCATCGTCGTCGGTAGCAATATGCGATTTGGGAGTTTTTTTAATGTCGAGCTCTTCTTCTTCGACATGATCATGGATGTTCAATTCCAGGTCGTCATCGGTTTCTCCATTTGGAGAAGCCGGTTTTCCCGTGTCGGCTGGTTGCATAATGCTTTTACGATGTCGGTCATTATTCTTATCATCTTTGGCACGAAGTACGTCCGGTTGTTCCTCTTCTGGTCTGTGCACGACAATCGGCTCACGCCTTGATGTAGTTCGTTCGCGATATGTATCTTTCCCCGGTGAGGCTTCCTCTTTTCCGTGCTCTTCCTTCGCCGACAGGCGGTTTTGTTTACGCGCTGCAGCCTTCTCACGCCATTCCTTTAGCTTATTGTTTTTCCGGTCTATAAGTCTTGCATAGATTTGTCGAACCCGGTCGATGGAACGCTGCAGATCAAGATCGACGGCAAAAACAATGATGCTGATGAGCAGCGTTGCTGTCACGATACTGCTGCCGACCAGACCCAACAACTTGGACATCGATCTGGCAAGATAATCGCCTATCATACCGGCCCAGTTCATCGTGAGCGGCGAATCCTCGCTCATTAAACGTATAAGTCCAAACATGGTCGCTGTGAGAACAATGAAGATAAGCGTATAATTTGTGAGAACAATTAACCGACGGGTCTCTTTATCGCGAAGCAGATACCACCCCCATACGACAATTAAAATCGGGATCAATACAACCGGGTAACCCAGAGCAGAGTTTATCATAAACTGAGACAGCATCGCTCCGATCAGACCAAGCCAGTTTTGTGCAACATCGGCTTTCGCCTGGATTTCCGGATCTCCGCTGAACACTTTCCACAATTCCAGAAACGAGATATCCGTAATCGCCTCATCCGCCGGTGTGTAAGAGACGATGCTCAGAAGCGAGAGAATTCCTATAACGATTATCGCAATCGCAGCTACCGTTCGTTTTTGTTTCGGAGAAAACCCTCTCTTCGATTTACTCTCCTGCGCTCGTTTGTTTTTTCTTATTCGCTGTTTCATGTACTCCACGACATCAATGATAACCGCACACTGTGGGGTTACCGGTTCGTCCACTTAGTTCGATGCAGTTGTTTCAGCCCTTCTCAATTTAATAACACCTTTTTCATATACCGGAAGAACCGGCACGTTATCGACAGTTGCACAGGCCTTTAAATCCTCCTCAAATCCGATAGATATTAAATACTCCCCATGTTCAGAGTTACGGAGCATTTTATGGATTGACCGACCGAAATGTTTATATAATACCTGGGCAGCCACGGCGGCATCTGTTCTCTGTATATCTGCAATTTTCTTTTCGATTTGTTGGATGATCATTCCTCCGCATACGGCATCTTCAATACAAAACAGATGCTCCTTGCCGGCACATAAAATGACAAAATCCTCATTCAAATCTACTAAATAGTCAACGACCGTTGCTATGTTCACAAATGCTGCAATAATAATCTGCCGTGCGAATTTCGCTTTCACCATTGCAAACGAACCGTTCGTACTGGTAAAAATCAACGATTTATTCTGCACCGCATCCTGTGTGTATTCATATGGAGAATTTCCAAGATTAAAACCGGGAATAATTTTCCCTTCCCGTTCACCGCATCGGAGTACAACATCCCCGAAAAGGCTTCCCGAAACCTTAACGGCATTTTCCACACTTTCAACAGGGATAACTTCACGGGCTCCGTTCTTAAGTGCCGTTACAATAGACGTACTCGCACGCAGCACATCGATAACGACAACATTTTTGTCACGAAAAAATAATTCATTCGTGGCTACCGGTGTAAACAACAGATCAATATGCATGAGTATTCCCCTTTTATCTGTTTTATTTATCGACGAATGAACGGTGGTTTTGTTACCGCAAACGCCACTTCTTTCCCCCGAACCACGATATGCACTTCATTCCCTTCTTTTGCGTACTCCCGCTCCAGATAGCCCAAAGCAATGCTTGTCTGCAATGTCGGCGATAATGTGCCGCTTGTTACTTTGCCTATTTCTTTCCCATCACGCACAATTTGAAATCCGTGGCGCGGGATAGCCCGACGTGCCATAGTCTCGTCAACAATTTTAAAACCGGCCAGCGTATGAGTGGTACCTTTCTCCTTTACGGCAAGGAGGGCTGTTCTTCCGATAAAATCCCCCTTATCGGGTTTGGTTATCCAGCCAAGTCCGGCTTCATAAGGATTAGTTTCTTCATTCATATCATTACCATAGAGGAGCATACCCATTTCAAGCCGGAGTGTATCCCGCGCGCCGAGGCCTGCCGGTCCAATCTGTTCCGATCTGCCCGCTTCGAGAACCGCGTTCCAGATTGCATTATTATCGCGACCGGCGGCGTCGTAGTATAATTCAAACCCCGGTTCGCCGGTGTAGCCGGTTCTGGATAGTATCATATCCGTTCCCAATATTGTACCTTTCCGGAAATGATAAAACTTTATATCTGAAAGATCAGTATCGGTTAGTGTTTGCAACACACTGATCGATTTCGGCCCCTGTACGGCAATTAAAGCCGTTCGTTCGCTTATATCATGAATGGCAACATCATCGAAAGAAGCAGCCTGCTTTTGTATCCATTGGAGGTCTTTCTCTTTGTTGGCTGCATTGACGACAAGCATATATTTGTCACCGAGATGATATACCAGAAGATCATCTATTAAACCTCCGTTTTCATATGTCATCGCGGTGTATTGTGCACGTCCTTCATACAGTTTTGTGACATCGTTTAACGTCAGATATTGCACAAAATCTTTAGCGCGCTCACCGCTTACCTCGATTTCGCCCATATGTGAAACATCAAATACACCGACTGAATTACGCACCCGATTGTGCTCATCGATAATACCCGTATATTGGACGGGCATAGCATAACCGCCAAAATCCACCATTTTCGCACCTGAGCGTACGTGGTTTTCATAGAATGGAGTTTTTTTCATAAGGTATTTTTCTTATTCAATATATTTATCAGTTAAATCTATTTTTTGCTTGTGTGAGATGAAACGGAATTCATCAATTGCGAGGTTCGAATCGGACTGTAAAATCAAACGGACACGGTATTTCAGCTGCAGCTTCAGCAATTTACTGAAAAATCCATCGTTTAAATAACCGGCAAGTATCGGACTCACGTAGAGTGTCCATTTAAATTCTTTCGAATTGGAAGCCATTCTTCGCAGCCAGCGTTCCACTCTGTTGACAATCGATGCTTTGGATGCAACCAATCCGCCTCCTCCGCAGGTCGGGCATGGTTCGGCAAAGCTATGAAGGATATTCTGACGGATACGTTGACGCGTAATCTGAACAAGAGCAAGTTCGGTCATCTGGTAGACAGTCGATTTAGCTCTGTCTTTTTTCAATTCCTTTTTAAATTCATCGAAAACTTTTTTCTTGTTCTTTTCATCTTCAAGATCTATACAATCGATGACGATGATGCCTCCTATGTCACGCAATCGTATCTGACGGGTGATCTCGCGTGCAGATTCCAGGTTGGTACGCAAGGAGTTCAATTCCTGCGCCTGATTTGCAGCATACCTTCCGCTATTGACATCGATGACCACCATTGCTTCGGTCGGTTCTATGATAATATAGCCGCCGCTCTTTAACCAGACCTTGCGCTGCAGAGATTTTGCGATTTCCTTCTCAACACCAAATACATCGAACACCGGTTCACGTCCGCGGTAAAGTTCGACTTTATTTGCCATTTTCGGCGCAAACCATTTAACGTAGGTTCGGATTTCCCGGAAAAGCTTCTTGGAATCAACAACAACACGAGCCACATCACTCTGAAAAAGATCCCTGATAACACTCGATGTTGTCCCTACATCTTTGTAGAGAAGTGTCGGAGCATTTTCGGTTTTTACACTCTGTTCGATTTCTTCCCAGGTTTCGAGTAAATCGGTTAGATCGTTTTTAATTGAGGATTCTTCACGGCCTTCGGCGACTGTGCGAATAATCGCCCCGTAGTTGTTGGGTAGCATAGAGCGTACGATTCGCCGTAACCGCCGCTTTTCTTTATAGTTATTAATCTTCCGCGATACACCGACTTTTCCCCCTCCGAATGGAATCAAGACAAGATATCTTCCCGGCAGGGATACCTCTGAACTGACCCGGACGCCTTTGTTAGCAACAGGTTCCTTAATGATCTGTATGATAAGATCCTGTCCTTTTTTAAGATTTACATCGCGAGGTGCGTCTGTTGTTCGTTCCTGTGATTGAGTGTTTTTACGAAATCCTCTACGAAACGTGCGGGTTGGTTCGGCAGCGGGAGCTGCCTTTTGACCTTGCTGCTTTGGATTATTGTTCACGGATTCATCATCGTCTTCATCGTCCGAGTCAACATCCGCGTCTTCATCCTCAAATAATGTTGCATATTGATCAACATTTCTCCCGATATCGGAAAAATGAAGAAAAGCATCCTGCTTAAGACCGATATCGATAAATGCAGCCTTGATACCGGGTAAAACACGCGCAACTTTCCCTAAATAAATGTCTCCCACCATCCGTTCCGATTCCGGGGTTTCGACAAATAATTCCGCTAAACGACCATCCTCGGTTATTGCAATCCGGATCTCGTTTGCGGTGGCATTCATGATAATTTCTTTTTTCATTACGATAAAATTCCTCTTCCCATTCGGGTAATCTGTTAAAATATAAGAAATTTTGTTCTCCCGCCGGAGCTAGACCAGGCATACTATGATTTTCACCGGTGCTTATCAAAAAATACGTATCCATCCAGCGGTCGAATAAAGCAATTAAATTTTTGATGACTGTTCGATAAAAAATCTTCATACAGCTATTCCGGTAATTACAAACCTGATTACTATAATTATTTACAATGTACTACATATCGGGGTTTGTTTCAAGTAAAATTTTAAGTAGATACTATATCAATAAAAGAGAGGCCAAGCTCGCTGTGTCACACAATGATCATTGCCTACCGTTGCTCCCTTCCGGGCCTGGCGGGGTTTGGCAAGTCATCGTTGCACAGCACTTGACCTCTCAAAAACGATAATATTGATAATTTCATAAGATACAAAGAAATTACCGTATTCGCAATATAAAAACTTATCGTCATGTACCCATATATGTTTGTTTTTTATTAAATTAGACAATATATTACCGGTAGGCTATACACTCTACTTATGGAGGTGATTATGCTAAAACATATGGTCTATTTAACATATATAGCCCTGCTTACCCTACCAGTTCAGGCACAGGTGACAGAGAAGATTCAGGCGATGCATGATGAGTGTCGTCTTGTACGCGGCCACGCGTATATGATTCAGCAGATGATAGAAGAAGATAATTATAATGAAACCGTAGCACGCGCTCATTTTACCATAATCGATACGAATCTAAAGGCCCTGATCTTCACTTTACGAGAGATAGAAACACTTCTCACTTCCCAGCAAAAAATGCGGATCGGTTCCGAAATGGAGCGGTTATTCGAAATCTGCAATGACACGAAACCTTTGATCGAATCAATGCAGGAAAATCTGGATGAAGATAACCCAAATCTGGGTAGAATACGTGTGCTTGCGGTACGGATTAACAGGAATTTACGGGATGCAATGAGTATCCAGGCTACGCTGTTAAAAAAAATATAGAGAGGGAATGGCTTCAGTCAAATTCAGACATAGGGAGGTATGACCAGCCGCATTCATATAAAAAATATGGTGTGCCCCCGGTGCATACGTGTCGTCAGGGAAGAGTTGGATAATCTCGGATTAAGCGTGAAAAATGTCACGCTGGGAGAAGCTGAGATTGATGGCTCACTCACATCCGGGACAACCGAAAAAATTAAGCTTGTCCTGGAAAAGAACGGATTTGAGTTGCTTGAAGATCAAAAGCGCAAAATCGTCGAGAAAATTAAAATTGCTATAATAGATTTGTTGTACAACGATGAAAAAAACAGCCGGACACCCCGCATTACCTTATCGGCATACCTTGCAGATAAACTAAAAATGGATTACAATTACCTCAGCACACTTTTTTCCTCCGTAGAAAATATTACAATCGAAAAGTATGTCATCCTGCAGAAGATCGAACGGGTAAAAGAACTACTCAAGTACGAACAACTTACAATAAGTGAGATTGCATATCGTTTGCATTACAGCAGCACGCAGCATCTCTCTAATCAATTCAGGCACATTACCGGTATGTCACCGACACAATTTAAGAAGATGGTAAAAAATAACCGAAAGCCCATCGATCAGCTCACCTGAAAATTTTATACAAAAATTTAATTTATTTGTAACGCAGATTATGTATGTCGTTGTTATATTATATTATGAATATGAAAAGAAAAAAACCCTTACACGATGCGGGATATGAAATTCCGATTGAGGAATCTACGATCGGGATAGAAGGAATGACTTGTGCAAGCTGCGTATCGCGGGTGGAAAAGGCTCTGGAGTCAATCAGCGGAGTGAAAAACGCAAGCGTCAATCTTGCAACAGAAGATGCGGTAATCCGCCACGTTCCGGGACAACTTAATAAAGAAATCATCCGTAAAGCGATAGAGCAAGCGGGATATTCCGTTACCGGTCTGCAGGAAAAGAAAGCGCGGGAAGCACGGCGAGACAGAGATTATGCAATACTAAAACTTAA
>SLQE01000269.1 GCA_007131635.1 Bacteroidota bacterium
CCACTTCGTGGGAACGTCAGTGCATGCAATATCGGGTTTCCCCCTCTGATTTATGAATTTTACCCATTCGTATTATACCATAAAAGATGAAATAAACACAAAATGTATTCTTACCACCCATATTCAAACCACTATACGCAAAGAAGATTTTATGAGATAAAAATCGAAATTTTTATGCGATTTCATCCGGAAGTTGT
Organism: Bacteroidota bacterium; assembly: GCA_007131635.1. Classification (GTDB taxonomy): domain Bacteria; phylum Bacteroidota; class Ignavibacteria; order T3Sed10-11; family T3Sed10-11; genus T3Sed10-11. The sequence continues at coordinate 198 of SLQE01000269.1, forward strand.
TAGTTTTCTGAAAGCAAATCGTCTACTTTTTCATATACCCTTTCTGCAATATCGATACAGAGGAGAGTGATTTTTTCATCGGGATTAAAATCCGGGAGAGCGCTGCCAAGCGGGTACTTTGTGGGGAGATAAATACTATCGAGCAATTCGCATTCATCATCGGTTAAATCGACGGTAAATCCATTATTTAATAAAATGATTTTCAACTCATGTATGCTGTGAGTCTTTCGTAACGGTATCCCATTTTCGATGAATAAAGATTTAAGTGCTTTTTCGACTGATTGCTGAACGTTGTGAAGGGCTGGATTATATAAATGGCTTTCCAGTAATATTTTAGCGGACTCAAGATTTTCCCCGGCAAACTTAAGCCATTTTTTAGTTTCTTCTTTCAAAAATTATTTCCCCGTTATTTATTTCCGAAATAGTGAAACTATCAGGTGAGTCATTTTTTAATGGGATAATATCAATCGGTAAATGTGCGCTTATTGCTCTTAACAATTTTCGGTATTTTAATGCAAGGGTTAAATAATCCTTATTGCTCGATTGAAACACCGCTATGTCTATATCATGTGGAATATCATTTTTCAAAAACGATCCGAATAATACAATTTTCTCTACCTCCGGCTCGCGGCTTAGCGATTCAGTAATATCGGATTTAATTTTTAACTTATCTGTTTTCGAAGTTGTCATAAATCAATGTATGATAATTCTTTTTTACTTCAATATTTATTTCTTGAGGGATGAAAACCTTTATCCCATCCGATACCTTTTGATATATAATATCGTATTCTATTTGGAATTAATCAAACGCTATCCCGTATTCGGTGCAATATTGAAATGGATGAGCCGATATTAAAGCATAGAATTTTACAACCGTCCCGTTAGGGATGGGATTTTAAATCTTTAATGATAGAACAAAACATTCCGTCCCGCAGGGACGGTATAAGATTTTGGATATTCTCTTCTCCTACAAATATTTTGTACCTAACGGGACATAGTAAAATGTAAACGGGAGATGTAACGACAATCAACTGATCAAAGAAAGGAAACCCGATATCGCCCGTAATGACGTTCCACCGGAACGTCATTACATCGAACCCCATAGGCGATAATATGCTTACACAATTGTTCGGTATATCTAAAAAAAAAAGGGGCGGCCGACCGGCCGCCTCTGTACTATACTCTAGAATCTGTATCGGAATGAGAAGACGACGGAGTTTTTGATTATATCTTCATTCACAACCTGGGTGACGGCTTGCCATGCGCCCTGATTTGCGTTCCATATCTCATAGTCGTAAAGAAACAGATCGGACTCCCACATACCGCGTACAATTGCCAGATCTAAATAAATCGCATCCTGTATTTTTACACCTACGCCGGCGGTGAGGTAGTTACGATTAAGTTCCGATGGTGCGTTTTTATATGGCGATGGCTGGTGAATATAACCGCCGCGGAACCGAAGCGGAAGTACAGGTAATCTGACCTCAGCCCCAGCACGTATATTTGTCGTCGGTTCAAGGAGATCCCGAATCGTTCGGTTGATTGCCATAACGGAGGCCGGTGCATTTCTGAACTCCAGCTGCGTCCAATCCCGGTAATCAGCGGAAACGGAGACGGTGACGAAGGGCAAACTAAGTGCCGCACCGCCACTGAATTGCCACGGTGTCGAAACGTCATAATCGATCATTGCATCAAATTCGTCTTCGTAGCTGTTAAATCCATCGTCATCGGGAGTCGTAAATCTGCTTCGTCCGTAGGTGGCATAATCCTCTTCAATGGAATACCGTGTCGGTGTTCTGATAGTACCTCCGAGTCTTATGAGACCGTTCAGGTTGTACAGTCCGCCGAGAAGAGCATTGAAGCCGGAAATACGGGCATCGATGGTATCTTCAACATAGAGATATTCGAAATCATCCGGGAAAGTATCGTAGAAGTTCTCGATATCTTCTTCTTCAAACGTAAACAGATGCCGGTATCTTCCCGATATCAGGTTTAGAGTTGCACCGACATAAAAATTCGGAACGAGTTCTATACCGCCGGAAAAACTCCAATGGTTTATCGATCCGGATTCTTCCTGCGATCCCCGCTGATAAAGGTCTCCCATGAACGGAGTTGCACCGGTTGAATCCGATACATATAAGAAATATGACATTTCATCGCGGGTTAAAAATAAATCCGGAATGATGGAGTCATTTCTGTTGAAGCCCTCGAAATTACTGATCTGTGTAAAATCATTAACACGGTTATAACCGATTGCAAAGGTGAGACTACCCTGAATTGTCGGGACAGGTATCACGATTCCCAGGTTATCCAGATTTGTGGAAGAACCTCTTGAATCTGTGTTGCTGCCAAGATAAAAAGCATTATTTCTGAAACCGGTATTACGTATACCACCGGACAGTTCATATTGTCTGATCTGTGCGAGTCCGGCAGGATTATAAAAAGTTGCACTGAAATCATCGGATACAGCAAGGAAGGAGGTACCCATACCGAGCGATCGCGCACCGCTGCCTAAAAGGCCGTATTCGATTCGGAGTGCATCTTCAAGAAATTGAGCTTTTAAACCCGGTGCTACAATGAGTATTACACTCAGTACGCTCAGTATTAATCTTATTTTTGTGTTATTTGTTTTCATGATCATCACTTTTTCTGTTCATTGCCCTGTTCTTACAAGACCGCCCTGCCATGAGACATCGACAGGGCGGGAGGTATTGGTATAAAGCGATATTTATAAATGAGTAATATTATCTGTTGCGACCACCCCTGCTGCTCGAGCCCGATTCTCTGCTGCCGCTGCTTCTGTTACCGCTGCTGCCGGACCGAACGGTACCGCTGCTTCCCCGCGACCGCGATGGCGGCGGACTCACGCTTCTTTTGGGCGGGGGAGTAGACCGTTGAACGCCTGACCCGCTGTCGCGTCTCGGTGCGGGTCTGCTTTGTACTCTCTCACGACGCTCGGGTTTCGGTGTACTCTCTACCCGCGTCCGCTCCTGACTTCCCTGTGACCGTACCCGCGAAGGAGGTGTGGATTGAGTTCTTGTCTCCTGATTCTGCGAACGAACACGCGACGCAGGTGCTTCCGATCTCGTGTTATCTTCGCGTTCTCTCGATCTCACCTGTGCCGGAGGCGGTGAAGATCTTTCAGTTGACCGTTCACGGACATTTGATCCGCTTGATTGTTCTCCTCTGCTACGGTTTTCACGGGATCGTGTCGTGGATTCCTGAGTACCGCGGCTTCGGCCCGAATCACGTGTGGTTGATTCCCGGCCTCTCGTACCGGACTGTTGGGTGCCTTCGCGTACACGCTCCGGCGTCCGTGTTCTTGTGGGTTGCCGTACCGAACCGTCCCTGCCGGTTTGAGGATCCCTGCTTCTTACTCTGGTATCTGTACCCCGGGTATCTCCGGTTCGTGTTCTGCCTGCATCCCGAACGGTGCCACCGGATCTGTCGGGAGTGTCACGACGACCGACTGCACTGCCCCGGTCACCTGCAGTTCTGCCGGCATCCGGTAACCGGTACCTGCCGTCCCGGGTGTAACCCCGGGTCGTCCCGAATGTCCTTGCCGTTCTGTCACGAAAAGTATAGACCGGGTAATATCGGGTGTAACCCCATGAACTCCAGGGATACATATAATGTCCGCCGTACCAATTATAATATGAGGCGTATCTGTATCTCCAGGAGGGCCATCCAAAATAAACATTGAATGAATATCTCGGAGAGTACCATGGATCCCAACCATAGTATCGGTCATACCAGAACGGGTCGTAGTATGAGTGACGGATAAGAAACGGATCGTGATACACGCCCCATCCAAATGAGTAATGCGTGGGATAGTAATATTGGAAGAACATTCTGTGACGGGGTGACCGGTATGAATGATGGTCGTAATAGTATTCATCATCGTCGGTATAATACCGATATGTCGTACCGGTGTCGTCATAGTATTCTTCGACATATACCTCTTCCTGTGGAGCAGGACGGGTATCCTTAATCGTTCCGACCTGTGTATAGCAACCGGAAACCAAAAAGACAACTGCCAGCGCCGGTATCGAGGCCAAATGTGGTAAATTATATCGCTTCATGGTACACCTCGCTTTGATTGTGCGAATCTAAAGATCTCACTGTATATTTACGCAATTTCAGTGCCACGTTTCCTTGATTAATAATCTATTCTAAAATCGTTTAATTTCAATAACTTAAACATAAATAATTTTTAAATAGTTCGCATCAGTGTCCACTTTTTAGTACACATGTATAGTAAACGTGTCTTTTAAAAGAAGGCTATGTATTCCAGAAAGACTGTACGGTTAGCAACTGAGAATCGGTCTCGGCGGTTTTTAAAGAAATCTTTCGTATCAAAACCGAGTGTGAAGCCTTTTCCCACAGACCAGCGTATTCCTGAATTCAGATATCCCCGTCCCCGTCCAACGGCATCACCCCGTGCGTCATTAAGTGCCATATTGTATTCGAGCAGGAGGGATACATTGGAACCGACCGTTTTTTCGACACCGGCGTATAAATTCGGTGCGTTGGATTTGTCTTGGCTTTCCAGCGAGTAGTTAACTCCACCGTGGACGCTCAAATAGCCGAGCAGATCGTAATTTTTACTGGCTACGACAAAGAAACCGGGAGATTTTATAGTGTATCGTTTTGTTTCTTTTATGTATGATTCTTTTCCCTGAGAATCAAAACCGATAAGCACGGCAGGGAAAAACTCTGTTTCATCAAGTACGCGGAGTCTTATATTGATTCCCGGGATCGGGTTCGGAGCAATTTTTTCGCTGCCGACCA
>SLQE01000334.1 GCA_007131635.1 Bacteroidota bacterium
CTGATTGACATTTTTCGATTTTATGTGTATCCTAAGATACTATGAAATACACAATTTGATATCGATAAACCATCGCAGAAGATTTAATCACACAATCTATCATTTCCGGGAGAATTGTTATGTATACAAAGTTTATTTCTTTGATTAGTATAGTTCTCGCAATATTTCTTATATCATCTGCTGCTCATTCACAAATGACCGTCGATCAGATTCTTGACAATATGGTCAAAGAATTCGAAAAAGGAATTCAGGACATTGATGACTACACCGTCACAACGAATATGTACACGGCAGAGTATAAGAAGACATATGTGGACGGACGTCCGACATTTAAATCGCGGGTCCGCGTCAGAGGCATGGAACAATTAAGCGGCGGGGCAATATCGACCTCATCGATGGGACACAGTGATTTTTTTGATACCGATATGTTCAATTACCTGAAGGAAAATGCGGAATACCGGGGGACTGAAACTATCGACGGTGCACGTACACACACGGTCTTCGTTTCGGAACTAAGGGATATCGTAACAGATGCCAATGCAGACCAGGCAAAGAATGTGCACTTTTTTGTTGACGCCGATATGTGGATATTGAGAAAAATGGAGTTCGATGTTCAGATGGAAGACTCACCCGGTCAGGCCCAAACAATGAATGCAATTGTCCGCTTTCAGGATTTTCGTACTATCGAAGGAATGCATATGCCTTTCAAAACAGTTATGGAAATGGAAGGCCTTGATTCGGCTGTTTCAGACGCAGAGCGGGAAGAAGCACGAAAGAGTATGGAAGAACTACAAAAGCAACTCGATGCGATGCCCGCGCAGCAAAGAAGTATGATGGAGAATATGCTCGGACCGCAACTCAGACAACTCGAAAATATGCTGGCAGGTGAGAAATTCGAAATCGTCATTCAGGTAGAAGAGGTCAAAGTAAATACAGGCCTTACGGACGAGCTGTTCAATTAATATTTACACTCTATAATACCGCAGATGTGCCGGTACATTTGTGCCGGTACATCTGGAGTTTTTCCTGTCACCCTCCTCGCCGTCAATGCGTGAACCGGATATATTACATTGTTGTTTCAATCATAGTAACATTTATTAAAGCGCTGTGAAAGAACACCCCCGATAATGAAAAGAACTCATAAACGTATCACAAAACGACAATTATTCTTTGTGGTGATTACAGTCGTTTGTATCTTCCTTCTTTACTTTTTTATACATAAACGGACAACTTCGGTTACATTCATTGTCTTGCAGGATGCCGGATACTATGCAAGTCTTATTGCAACCGGTGAAGTTGTCCCGCCTGAACGCATCCATCTCGCAGCACAGATTACGGGACGCGTACAATACATACATATAAAAGAAGGGGAAATTGCCGACAGCGGCGACACCGTCATTACCATTGATCCCCGGGATTATCAACTCGAGTATGAACGGACCCTTGCCCGTGAACGATCTGCGCTCATACGGCTTGAACAAGCACAGACCCGGACGCGTCGTGAAGCGGAACTGGCATATTCGAAAGCCGAGGAAGAATACAAAAAAACAGAACGTGAATATAAAAGACAGCAGAATTTATATAAAGACAGAGCAATCAGTTTATCAGCTTTTGAAAATACAGAAACTGAATATTCCATTGCACAGAGACAGCTCGAGTCTGCAAAACTGCACTATGAGTCATACCAACCCGGCGGTATAGAAATCACATTGCTGGAAGCGGATTTGCATGAAAATCGTATTGAGCGAAGAGCCGCGCAGCTCAATCTTGAATATACCAAACTTCGTGCACCGGCCCGGGTTCGGGTACTCCTACTCGAGAGAGAACTGGGTGAACTTGTGCAGGCAGGCGAACCAATCGGCATACTCGGCACTCTTGACCGAACCGAGATCGAAGTGCGTATCGATCAGCGTTTTTCCCGGTTAGGGCTGGTAGGTACCCCCGCCGATATATGGATATCGGGTGATCCCGAAAGGAAGTGGAACGGACGGGTCGTCGAACGTAAACCACGCGCAGATGCAGCGCGAGGTGTGCGCACATCGATCGTTGCGCTCGAAGAAACAACCGATGAACTTGTGCCCGGTACAGTCGTCTCCGTCCAGTTAATTGCAAAAGAACCGGAATCCGCACATCTCATCCCGGAAACATTCATAACGACCAAAAACGGAGAAACCGGTGTCTGGACAGAAGAAAACGGACGGGCAACGTTTATCCGGGTATCCATCGGCCAGCGCGGTGAAAGTGGTGTTGTCGTGCGCGGGGATCTTTCCGGGGGAATGTCCGTACTGAAACCGGCAGGCCTGTCGGAAGGGAAGCGTATATCGCTGCGTATGGAAAAGGAATCCGATTATGAAATTTGATTTGAAACTTGCCGCGCGGTTCCTTATTGCCGGGAAAACCCAAACAGGATTGATTTTTATAGGTATCGCGGTCGGTGTTGCAGTGCTGGTGTTCCTCACCTTCCTCATCAGCGGACTGGGAGTTGATATCATCGACCGAACCATCGGTAATTCACCGCATATCACAATCTCGCGGGAAGACCGCCCGCTGGACTTCGCCGTCCGGGATTTTCAGGGACGGCCCGTCATAACAGAGGATGCATCTCGCACAACAAGAGAAACTATAGATGAGTGGCAATTTATTATAAATGGACTTATCGGCGACGAACGTATCAGTGCAGTCGTTGCGGTAGCCGATGGCCCCGGTTTTATTATACGGGGCGATCTGGAAGAAGCAATTGTAATCCGGGGGATGGATCTCGACGGTGCCGATGGAATTTACGATATCTCATTCCGTGTCGTAAAAGGAAGTCCCGACCTCATAGCGGGTACAATACTTATCGGTACCGACCTGTCTGAGAAAATAAAGGCGGGTATCGGCGACGCGGTACAGATTCGACTTATGGGTGAAGACCCCGAAAGCTATCTTGTCGGCGGAATATTCGATCTGGGTGTTCAAACACTCAATCAACGATGGGTGCTTATGAATCGCGAACGGGCCGCTTACCTGCTCGGATTTGAAAACGGCGTAAATGTCATTGAAGCACAGGTGCTTGAGGTATTCCAATCACAGTACATCGCGGCTGAATGGAAACGAATTTTACCGTTTTTTAAAATCAGCAGCTGGGAAGAAGCCAACCGTCAATTGTTAATCGGCTTACGAAGCCAGGTGAGTTCAAGTTATACCATTCAGTTTTTTGTATTGCTTGCGGTTACTCTGGCGGTATCAAGCGTACTCGCGATATCTGCGATACAGCGCGCAAGGCAGATCGGTATCCTGAAGGCGATCGGCATACGGACAAAGCGCATAGGCAGGATATTCTTACTGCAGGGTGCTGTGCTCGGATTTACCGGTTCGCTCTTCGGAAGTATTCTCGGAGTGGCACTTCTCTATTTCTTTGTATCCGTGTCGAGAACAGCCGACGGCGACCCGATTGTTCCGGTTACGGTAACGGTGACCGGACTTGCTGTGATCGTACTCATAACAACCGCAGCAGGCACACTTGCTGCGTACTTCCCTGCCCGCCATTCCGCAAAGCTGGATCCGATCGAGGTGATACGCAATGGGTAAAATGCTGGTCGAGACACATCATCTTGTGAAAGACTATCTGAAACCGACCCGTTTACGGGTGCTGCACGGCATAGACCTGCAAATCGAACGCGGAAGTTTTGCCTCCCTTATCGGAGCCTCAGGTTCGGGAAAAAGCACACTGTTGCACGTTCTCGGTGCCCTCGACCGGCCGACCGAAGGGGATGTTATTTTCGACAATGTGAATTTGGAAGATTTATCCGATGATGAGCTATCCGATTTCCGGAATCTCAAGGTCGGATTCATTTTTCAATTCCATTATTTGTTGCCTGAATTCAGTGTCCTTGAAAATGTACTTATTCCCGATTTAATTCACACCGACAGGGAATCACCGGAGGTTCGTAAACGAGCAACTGAATTACTCGATTACGTCGGTGTCGGTACTATTCTTGATAAAAGCGCAGGCAATATTTCCGGGGGAGAACAACAACGTACCGCGATCGCGCGCGCATTGATCAATCAGCCGCAATTGATTCTTGCCGATGAACCGACGGGAAATCTGGACTCAGTCAACAGCGATAAAGTACTCGAGCTTCTGCATAAGATAAATCGTGAGCTGGGTACCACGATACTACTTGTTACGCATGACAGATCCCTTGCGGATAAAACGGATCGCATCATTGAACTGAAGGACGGAAAGGTCATAGGCGATCATTTACTGAAATGAGTATCGTATCTTGCGTTTTATGTTTCATTTTTTTTATTAACCTTTAACGTAACCGTTTAACATTTAAATATTTTAAATACATGCCATCACTAGTATCACAAAACCGGGACAACAAACCGCCGATCGCAAAAATACTTCCTCACACATTATCGAGACACCAAGATATTCGAATCGATAATTACTATTGGCTCCGGGAAAAAGAAAATCCCGAAGTCAAACAGTATCTAAACGATGAAAACGAATACACAAAAAAGATAATGGGCTATACCGAACCGCTGCAGAAACAATTATATGATGAAATGCTCGGCCGTATTAAGGAAACGGATCTCTCGGTTCCCGAAAAAATTGATAACTATTTTTACTATTCCAAAACGGAACAGGGAAAACAGTATTCCATATACTGCCGCAAGAAGGAATCGCTCGAAGCGGAAGAAGAGATCATCCTTGACGGGAACGAATTGGCAACGGGACACGAATATTTAAAAATCGGTGTTGCGGAGATAAGTCCGAACCATAGACTTCTCGCCTACTCTATCGATACAAACGGATCGGAATCGTACACTCTTTGCATCAAGGATACAACGACCGGCGGGATTATCGATACACCCATACCAAATACCTATTATTCACTCGAATGGGCCAACGACAATAAAACAATTTTCTACACCATCCTCGATAACACCAGGCGTCCGTATAAAGTATACCGGCACATCATCGGAACAAATCC
>SLQE01000194.1 GCA_007131635.1 Bacteroidota bacterium
ACATATTCTCACTCTTCATGCAACAAAGCTTTCTCCCGGTCATTTGATACTATCGAAGCAATATCATCCTTTGGACATCGACAAATTCGTCGGTCGTAAGGACGTAAAAATATACACCGGAGCTCAGGTGCGATGCATCATACGTTTGGATGTACTGATTCGGTTCAAAGTTGTCTTCAATCACTACATCGAGTATTCGCCCCAGGACATCATAGACAACCAGTTTCCCATAGGTGGGTCTGGGAATAGTAAACTCAATTGTCGTCGATTGATTAAAGGGATTCGGGTAATTCTGGAACAGATGGAACCTGTCGGGTATCGACGCAAATGTAAAGACATCGCTCCATTCCCCCGGACCCCGCGGATTGACGGCGCGTACCCGCCAGTAAAATTGCGTGTCGTGAGGGAGATCGTCGGTTATGGAGTACGTCGTATCCCTTATTCCCGATTCGGATAGCACCAATTCAGTGAATTGCATATCGATGGAAAGTTGCAGTTCATAAAACTGTGTATACATTGCCGATGCCCATTTCAATTCGGGTTGTAATCCGACAAAATCGGCTCCGTCTTCAATGAACTGCAGGCTTACTTTTTCCGGTACATCGGGAATGCCGTGCGTCACTTCAAAGTATTCAAACATCTCAACTGCGTCGGCTTTTCCGTATCCCCAGATATCGTTCGGTAAGGATAGAGTCGCCTGATCCGGCCGGCCGGACCGTTCGAGTATATCGATGATATCCATACCGGTCAAATCTCTATTCGCCTGGAGAATGATTGCAGCCAGACCTGCAATATGCGGTGAAGCCATACTCGTTCCCTGAAGCAGAACGTATCCGTCATCGGGTAGTAACAATGCAGCTTGAAAAGATGCGTTACCCGATTGAGCCGAACCTATTATTTGTCCCGGTGCGGTAATATTCGGTTTTCTTCTGCCGTCACGTGTTGGCCCCGCTCCGCTAAAGGATGCTAATTGTTCGGATACCGCACCGGTGATCTGATATGAAGTCCGATCCCGGTTGATCCAATTTGTTCTGGTTGTATATGCACCCGCGGTGATCGCACCTTCGGCCGTACCGGGCATGGTCACCGTATATCTGCGACCGGTGTTCGGGATCAATTCAACATTGTTCATCGATGAAGATATAATCCACGAATTGAACACTGCAGATGATCCGCTTGACAGATTTCGCACCTGTACCTTCCAATCTCCCGGTACCGGCGGCGTAGTTGGTGAAGATTGTGAGGTGAAAATAGACATAAAAAACAACCTCGCACCTCTTTGATTTCTGAAATCGTCGAAGGTATTGATTTCAACTGCTCCTTCGTTTGTATTCTCCGATACCGTTTCACCGCTCCGCGCCGAAATCGTTTTGCCGTTCGGAGAAGTCATTGTTACTTCAATAACGTCATCGCTATCATACCATAACATCTTGAACACCTGATCGTTGTTGGGTTGCGGTACGTATGCGGGGATACGGACCGTGAACTCGGTATCCTGCCCGGGATCAATCGATCTGCCGTAATGGATCGGCTGACTGCCGCTGTTTCCCGCGGCAACTGCAATTGCTTTGCCTGCTTGTTGCGCAAATTCCGTTATTGCTAATTCATGACCGCCTGTTCCGTCATGCGCACCTCCGTGTCCGCCGATGCTCAGGTTAATAACCGCCGGTCTTTGAAGTTCCTCCGCGATCGAAAAAATATAGTCCATTGCATCGATAACGGTTGTGGTAGCGAACGAGCCGCTTGGAAATGAAACGATTATAAAATCCGCCTCCGGAGCAACACCGGTGAATCTGCCGTTAGAATTAACGCCGTTTCCCCCGACAATGCCGGCTACGTGTGTTCCGTGCCCGTTCCGATCTCCGGAACGAATAGCGTTGGGAGTTTCGCCGCGCAGGGCGCGCTCGATATCATCGCGTGTATATTCAACCCCGTAGTCCTTTCCGTCCGGTGATTTCTCACCCGCCTGCGGCTGAAGTTCTACGTCCCATATCGAAAGAATGCGCGAGAGCGACTGATCGGCGGCAAGTCTGAAATCAGGATGAAATACATCTATACCGGTATCGATAACTCCGATAATAACTCCTTCACCCTTAAACGGCGTATTCATAATAATGCCGTTATGCACCTTATCGACCTTCATATCCCTGATACTCTGATCCAGCTGAACACTCATCTCCCCGCCTTTTTCAATTTTCGCTATACCGGCGTGATGATTTGCCACGAGCATTTCCTGTAAAGTAAGCCGTGCGGTAGCAAGTCCGGGCAGCCGTGTGTTGTATCGAAGACCCAGATTGTCCAGGGCCTGATCATCCCCGTGAAGGGTTACGGCATAACGTGGTTCTTCCATCGTCTGAATCCGCGCGAGCTCAGGCGATTGCACGTGCGGTTCGGCATGCAGAAGGAGTTCCATATGTCCGCGTTCCCTTAACTCCAGCTGAAGGAACGGATCGTATTTTTGCGTGTTACCGCTCTGTGGATATACCGGATAAAATAATAAAGCCGATAATAGCCAAATGAAAATGAATCTATCGAATCTCATACCACCTCTTTTTGTATTGTCTATTATTCCTCATATTTCCGGAAAGCTACCGTCGTGTTATGGCCGCCGAAACCGAAAGCATTACTTACCCCGACGTTTATTGTTCGTTTTTCGGCTGTATTGAAAGTATAGTTAAGATCACATGCCTCATCGCGATGTTCAAAATTTATTGTCGGCGGAATCGTATCGTTTTTAATAGCGAGAATTGTTGCTATTGCCTCAGCCGCACCCGCTGCACCGAGCATATGCCCGGTCATACTCTTTGTGGATGACAGATTCATTTTATATGCGTGGTCGCCGAATACCGCTTTGATAGCTTTTGTCTCGCCGACATCGCCGAGGGGTGTCGAGGTGCCGTGCATATTTAAATAATCTACGTCTTCGGGTTTGAGCTGTGCGTCGCGCATCAACATATTCATAGCAAGGATTGCGCCGCGGCCTTCCGGTTCGGGGGCGGTCATATGATGTGCATCTGCTGAAAATCCTATTCCTACCAGTTCGGCATATATTTTTGCACCTCTATTCTTCGCGCGTTCCAGCTCTTCAATATAGAGTGCACCGGCACCTTCACCCAGCACGAAACCGTCGCGTGTTGCATCGAACGGACGACTGGCTGTCTGAGGAGAATCATTTCTTGTCGAGAGCGCTTTCATCGCGTTAAATCCTGCAAGTCCCATTTCGGTAACGCCGGTCTCACTTCCCCCGGTCATCATTGCGTCGACATAACCGTTCCGTATCAGTAAAAAAGCGTCACCGATATTGTTATTTCCCGTTGCACAGGCGGAAACGACGCAATAGTTCGGTCCGCGGAATCCATACCTCATCGAGATAAATCCTGCGGCTATATCGGGAATAATCATGGGAACAAAAAACGGGGATACCCTGTGCGGCCCGTCCTTTATATAAATCCCGGTCTGTTCGTGATAAATATTCATACCACCCATACCACTTCCGTAGACAACACCTGTTTTGTCCTTTTCATCCTGTGTCATTTTTTCCGGATCGATACCTGCATCCTCTACCGCCTGCGCGGCGGAAGCAAGTGCGTACTGGCAATAAGGATCGAGCCTGCGTGCCATTTTACGGTCTATATATAACAAGGGATCGAAATTTTTAACCTCACAGGCAAATCTGGTATCAAATTTTGATGCGTCGAAATGTGTTATCTCAGCAGCCCCGCTTTTCCCCTCAATCAATGCATTCCAATATTCATCGACCGTGTTACCGATGGGTGTGACTGCACCCATACCGGTAATGACAACGCGGCGTTTATGTTGCGACATGTATCCTCCGGAGAAAAAATGAAATTGATCGGTTTTTATTATAACATAAAAATGTACAAAAAGTTTAATTAGGATTCCACGTTTATGTCTTGTCAGCATAACAATCATCGTACTGCATGACAGCCGCGCACAACACTCCGGTTCGATTTCCTACCCGATTTCTTAGCTCAAATCGTTTTTTCCGCAAGCCGCACCGGATATTTTTTTTCCGTATCTGTACACCTATATTGACAAACTATACTTAATTCACTAACTTTTTGCAAATTCACGACGTCATGCATAGATTCGGTTCGCGGTCTCATTACCGGTAAATACCGGAAACAGGGAGAATGATGTTCGCCGAGAGAATAATGATTTTTGATAACCGAGGGGTGTTTTCTAGTATAGGGCCGAAATGATATGCACCCAGCACTCACCACCATACGACTCGCGCTACTAGCCGGACTGGTCACTGCCATCGTCGGTGTCTCCTCTGCACAGCCCTCACGCATTCTCTTTAAAACACAACCCTCCGATGCCGTAGCGGGTGATTCAATCGCTCCACCTATTGAGGTTGAGGTAAGAAGAGCAAACAACAGCATCGATACTATGTTTGTGGGCACGGTACAACTGTCTATACACAATAATCCCGGCGGCGGTACTTTATCCGGTTCAACGAATGTGCTCGTACTTGAGGGTGTGGCGGTATTTACCGACATCAGTATTGATAAAGCCGGCAGCGGTTATACGCTCCGGGCACAAGCACCGGGAGTTGCTGCAATTCAGAGTAATAGTTTTACTATTTCACACGGTTCACCCGGAGAAATAATTAAAATTTCGGGCGATAATCAGTCCGGCATCGTGAACTCCCCGCTTGAAGAAGCTTTTATCGTTGAGGTTACGGACCGATTCGGCAATCTTGTGCCGGATACCGAAGTCACATTTTCAATTACCGAGCAGCCGTCGGGTGCCAATGCATCGCTGAGTAATACAACAGCACAGACCGATATAACCGGTCGTGCATCAACAACTCTGACATTAGGAAACAAAGCCGGGACGTACTCCGTAACGGCATCGATTGGTGATGCGATCCAAAAAACATTCATCGCCACTCTGGAGGGATTTGCCATTACCGGTACAATTATCCGCGAGGGCGCGGGATTGCCCG
>SLQE01000139.1 GCA_007131635.1 Bacteroidota bacterium
AGTTTGAAGTCAAACTTATGAAGATCGACAGCGAAGGACGTTATAATCTCAGCCGTAAGGCCGTCATTACAGGAGAAGAACCGGGAAGCCAGGAAGAAGGAGATGGGAGAGAGAGAAGAAGAGATCGCGGAGACCGTGATCGGCGGAAACCGAGACGTTCGAATAGGTAAAGCTTTCAATTAGCGATTAGTAATTAAAGATTCGGACTATAATTATGAAAAAGATGTTGTTTATAATTATCGACGGATATGGGCTTGGAAAAGATCCTTCCGTTAGCGCAATATCACGTGCAAAACAACCATATCTCGATGAGTTATTCAGAACCAACCCCTGGACATGGGCAAATGCCTCCGGAGAATCTGTAGGTTTACCCGAGGGGCAGATGGGTAATTCTGAGGTTGGTCATATGAATATCGGTGCCGGGCGGATTGTATGGCAGGATATTACCCGAATCGATCATGCCATTAAAAAGGGTGATATTTTTAAGAATGAGACTCTTCTTGATATTATGAAGTACTCGAAAGAAAACAATAAAAAGCTGCATATGATGGGATTGTTTTCAGACGGGGGGGTTCATAGTCATCTTCGTCACCTTTACGCGTTACTGAAAATTGCAGGTGATCATAATGTGGAAGAGGTCTACGTGCATGCCTTTATGGATGGTCGTGATACACCACCGAAAAACGGCGTAAAATACATAAAGGAATTTCAGCAAAAAGTCAAAGAGATCGGTGTGGGGAGGCTTGCAACGATAACCGGCAGATATTATGCTATGGATCGTGATAAACGCTGGGATCGCACGGAGAAAGCATATAGGATGCTTACCGAGGGAAAAGGAAAGGAATTCGACGACCCCATACAAGCGGTTGAAGCCTCATATGCCGAAGATAAAACGGATGAATTTATTTTACCCGTTGTCCTGACAGATAAGAACAAACCGGTAGCAACTATTGAAAACGGTGATGCGGTCCTCTTCTTTAATTTCCGCACGGATCGTCCGCGACAGCTTACGATTGCCCTGACCGATCCGGATTTTGAGGAATTCGAACGGGATTTACTGGAACTCGAATATGTCACGATGACCCCGTATCATAGAGAGTTTACATTCCCGGTTGTTTTTAAACCACAATCTTTGGACAACACTCTGGGAGAATATATCGCTTCGCAGGGTTTAACCCAGCTTCGGATAGCAGAAACAGAGAAGTACCCTCATGTAACATTCTTTTTTTCAGGCGGTAGAGAGAAACCATTCGATCGTGAGGATAGAATCCTCATTCCGTCCCCCCGCGACGTGCCGACATACGATTATAAACCTGAGATGAGCGCATTCGAAGTAGCTGATGAAGCCGAAAAATTCATCCGTGAAAATCAACCGGATCTTGTGGTATTGAACTTTGCTAATCCCGATATGGTGGGACATACCGGTGTGATGGAGGCTGCCGTTAAAGCAGTTGAAACCGTAGACCGATGTACGAAACAAGTAGTTCAGGCTGCAATGGAACTAGCGTATTGCGTGGTCGTTACCGCCGACCACGGCAATGCCGAAACTATGATAGACACTGACGGAGGACCTCACACGGCTCATACAAATAACCCTGTACCGTTTATTGTTATCAAAGAGGGGATCAGGGGACCGCTACGGGCCGGAGGAACGTTGGGTGATTTCGCTCCGACAATTTTAGATCTCATGGAATTACCGATACCCAAAGAAATGGAAGGCCAATCTATCTTAAAAGACGGTGACCTTGCTGACAATCAATCGATCTAAGAAAAATACTGTTTCAGTAACTCCCGCGCGGAGATTACACGGTGAAATAGAACTACCCGGTGATAAATCTATAGCACACAGAGCAGCTATCATCGCAACACTGGCAAAAGGGGAAAGCCTGATTGAAAACTTTCCCGATGCTGAAGATCCACAAGCAACGGTAACTTGTTTAACAAAGCTCGGTATCGAATATGAGTATGTCGGTAAAACACTATGGTTGCAAAGTAAAGGGATTAACTTTTTAGAGGAATACGATAAACCACTCAATGCAATGAATTCCGGAACGACGATGAGGCTTCTTGCCGGTTTACTTTCCGGACAGCCTTTTTCAACGATTATCACAGGTGACGAATCCCTTTTAGAACGACCGATGCGTCGTATTATCAAACCCCTGAAAATGATGAACGCATACATATCCGCGAGTCGTCGCGGAACGGGACCTTTGAAAATAAGAGGGAGAAAAAATCCACTTAAAAATATACGGTATGAACTACCGGTCGCGAGTGCCCAGGTGAAATCGGCGATACTTCTTGCAGGATTGTATGCATACGGTACAACAACCGTTATTGAATCAGTACCAACGCGGGATCATACCGAACGGATGCTCGGTTTACCGGTAAAGAACTACGGAGGAAAGAACTACATCACTATAGACAAATCTTTTCGATTCCCGCCGGTCCGGATGGTCATTCCCGGTGATCCTTCCACTGCTGCTTTCTTTATCGTTGCGGCATTGATCACACCAGATAGTGAATTAGTGATTAAAAATTGCAGTCTCAATCCAACAAGAATAGCTTTTCTGTCCGTGCTTGGGAAAATGGGTGCTAAAATCCATGTGTTTAACAAAAGAAATCCCGACGGTGAACCGATCGGGGATATACGCGTATATACCTCGGCACTACGGGGAGTTACGGTAGCAGGATCACAAATTCCGCTTATTATTGATGAAATACCGATTCTTGCTATTGCAGGTGCAACATCTGATAGTTACTTTGAAGTAAAAGACGCCCGGGAATTACGATATAAAGAATCAGATCGAATCCATTCCGTCGTCACGACTCTCCGGGCAATGGGAATAGAAGTCAAAGAATACGATGACGGTTTCGTTCTCAGAGGAGGAAGATTGCGAGGAGGAGCTACTGTTGACAGTTTTGGTGACCATCGGGTTGCCATGGCCTCGGTTATCGGTGGTTTGGCTGCCGACAGTGAACTAACGGTAAGAAACATTCAGGCGGTATCGGTATCGTTCCCGGATTTTTTAAATACAATTCAATCGATCATACATAATAATTGAGGTATACTATGGCGAGTGTACGTCTTGAAAACGTCGAAAAAATTTATGAAGGCAATGTCGTTGCCGTACAAAATTGTAATATCAATATACGGGATAAGGAATTCGTTGTACTTGTCGGACCGTCCGGATGTGGAAAATCTACAACACTGCGCATGATTGCCGGTCTCGAAGAGATTTCAAGCGGTAAAATATATATCGATGATAAAGTGGTGAATGATCTACCGCCGAAAGACAGGGATATTGCCATGGTTTTCCAGAACTATGCCCTCTATCCGCATATGTCCGTGTATGATAATATGGCGTTTGGTTTAAAACTAAGAAAATTTCCCAAAAAAGAGATAGAAACGCGGGTTCGTGAAGCTGCAAAAATTCTCGGGATTGAGGAATATCTCGAAAGAAAACCGAAAGCATTATCGGGCGGTCAGCGACAGCGTGTTGCCGTCGGCAGAGCAATTGTTCGTAAGCCAAAAGTGTTCCTTTTTGATGAGCCCCTCAGCAATCTTGACGCAAAACTTCGTGTTCAAATGCGAACCGAGATATCAAAACTTCACCGTCGTCTCGAAGCGACTATGGTCTACGTAACCCATGACCAGATGGAAGCGATGACTATGGGTGATGTAATCGTCGTGATGAAAGACGGATTTATTCAACAGATCGATTCCCCGCTCGATCTCTACAATTCTCCGAATAATGCCTTTGTGGCAGGATTCATCGGCAGTCCCTCTATGAATTTTCTCAAAGGCAACCTGTATAGCGATTCCGGAATTGCGTTCAAACAACAGGATGGCCCGGTCGAATTTAAAGTAGCAAAGAAACACGAGTCGGAACTTAATAACTTTATTAATAAAACTGTCAATATTGGTATACGGCCAGAACATATTCACGATACGCGGGCAAAACAACAAGGTTATAATCTGACCCCGGTAACGGTTAACGTGGAAGTTGTTGAACTAATGGGTAACGAAATATTCGTCTACTTTACCATCGGCACCTCAGAACAACTTGTTGCACGTATATCAACTGCCTTTGAATCAAGAAGTGAAATGCCGGAACCCGGTCGTCCATTTGAATTGTTCTTCGATGTAGAAAAATTTCATTATTTCGATAGTGAAACAACACATTCAATAGTTAAATTCGCTCAAACAAGCTATGACCAAAGTGAAACGATATCGGCGTAATTCACTACTATGAAATTTTTGGTAAAACCACCGGTCGGTATATTGTACCTTGAAGGAAAAGATTGCCTCGATTTTATTCACAGGATGTCTACCAACGATATGCTGGGATTGAATGATGGTACCGGCCGAACAACTATTTTTACGACTGAAAAAGGTAAAATCATCGATGTCGTTGACGTGTATTGTGTTGATGGTGGTTTTTATATAATTCATAGCCATGGAACCCGTGAATCGCTTCTTGACCTGTTTGAGCGGTATGTTATAATGGAGGATGTCTCCATATCTAAAAATAAAATATTTGCAACTGTGCTCGGGTTGCAGGGTACTTCCGGTAAAAAAGCTGTTTTTACGGATAATGACGGCACAATCGTACTGTCATCACCCCGTATCTACCCAAACGGTCAACTTTATGTTGGGAATGATAGGTTGTATCAAGATATCAGTTTAGTTAATACGGGTTATCCCCTTGAGTTTAAAGAATATAATGCGTTACGCTTAGAGCAAGGGATACCACTTTTTCAGTTTGATTTTGATAGCAATATAAATCCACTTGAAGCAAATTTCAGAGAATATATCAGCTGGACAAAAGGATGTTATGTCGGACAGGAAGTGATCGCTCGTTTAGATTCATATAATAAAATCAAAAGATTTTTAAAGGGTGTTATTATCAATCCGCGACCTGCCGAATATTTAAACTTTAGAGATCTTGAACTAACGG
>SLQE01000061.1 GCA_007131635.1 Bacteroidota bacterium
CCGGAGATAAAGCTCCAATCGTCGGGGACAAGCATAGCCAATACTCCTTTATGAGGGTTTTCTTCCTTACCGCTGCTATCGCTTGCGACAACGGTAATTGTAAATGTCTCACCGGTGTTAACCGTAGCGGGCTGGTCCACCTCATCAATCGCTGTATTGCAAGTATTTCCGAGAAACGCTATCAGAAAAAGTAAACTCACCAAACACAACAGAATATTTTTATTGACCTTTTGCATATATGCTCCTCCTGTGAAATATGTGTTGTACTGTTTTGTACAATGTGTATTTGATTATCTATTTTAATTGTATACGATAGATCTGTATTTCATTTGCATCAAGTGTAATATTGAATCTGTGAGATTCCTGTTCCGACATAATTTCGTTGTCACCAAGCAACGAGAGCTTTGAGAGACTGCCGTTCCTGAACAACTCCGACGCCACGGTTACCGTTTCACGCTCTGACGGATGAGTATTCATAAAACGCAACAGTACGTCGCCTTCGGGTGTCATACCGGTGCTTAAAAGTATGACATTATTTCCCGAAAGAGAAATATATTCTCCTGCGGGTGTATCACTCATATACCACGACCGCCGTACCGCAGGCGGATTATTGATCTCCCAGCCCAATCTTCCTGTTTTTCCCGTAAAAGCGTTTTCCTTTCGTGTACGTAATCCAAACCGGAATTCCCATGTTCCTTTATTCTCCTCGTGTCTGTTCCAGTGTTCCGGGAAATTATTGACCAGATTGGTTATCAAAATCGTATCTTCCCCTTCTACCTCTCTTAATCTGACGACACGGTTATCGATGCCGGACCATTCAATAGTATAGTCATCATTGTAAATCTTCACGTCACGGCGGATCGAAAAAGCATCGTGCTCCGTCCCCGGCAGCCGGTCACGCGATGGGTCGAGATACCCGCCCAGGATACCGACAGCGTATCTCGGGCTCTCAACCGCAAACGGGAAGGATACTCCGTACTCTTCAAGTGTTTCGGTCCTCTGGAATACTTCAAGATCGACGGTATGATGAATATCGATCCGGTCAAGATTCTCATACAGAATATAATCCGTGCGTTCAAGCAGAAACCCGGGTCGTTCAACGGAGAGGACAACACGAACGGGACGCTGGTCGTACACGGTTAGATGCACATCGGACACCGGCACAGGAGTAAACCTGATATTTTTCTGAAACTCTTCAAGGACCAGCTCGTTAAACGGGAGCGGCGGGTTTTTATGTGTCAATTCCGCATCGCGCTTCTTATCGATAATGCTTTCCACAGCGCCGCTCGATTCATGTAACTGAATTCGATAAAACTCATTTTCTATATAATGATCGCCATAGCCGAGGGAACCTCCTTCCATATAGTCCCGTTGATCGGCAAATTCAAGCCGTACAATTTTATACCCTACCGGAGGAAGATCTCTAACGACAAAATATAACTTATAATCATCCTGAATGGAAGGGATTGTTTCCCCCGTTACAAGATCCACGACTCTGTAATATTGAAAAAACTCCGCGGGAAACTGCACTTCGATAACCGCATCCCGCTTCCAGGAAAGCGGGTTGAATATATACACCCCCGGTCCTTCGAAACTTTCGTGAGGTCGTGCGAGACGATCCAGCGATCTGCGCAGTATTTCATCGGAGACCATCAGCGCATCGCGGATATACTGCTCTCGATGCTGCATTGTGATGCGGTTTTCTGCCGGTGAACCGTAACCGTATTCAAGGCCGCTGCCATGTCCGCTGAAATGCTGCAGTGATCGATAGGCATCCTGTATATCATCGGTAAAGGGCTGCAGTCGGTTATTTTTCAGGGAGGCGATGGTTGACATTATTTCCGCGGTCAGTAATTGTGTGTGTGTCTGCCGCTGGCGTATCATCCTGGCAGGTTCACCCTGATAAAGGACATCCCAGGATGACGTCCAATCACCCTTGAGTGCCGGAATATCTTCATCGTATCGCTCGGTGAACTGTACGGCAAAATCTGCAAGAGTACTGATTACTATTCTGGGATAAGCAAATTTTTCGTTCCATTCACGCGCAGCGGAGAACTGAGTACGCGGAACCCCGCCGTTATCGCCAAGCGTGGAGTTGAGCAATACAAGTTCGTAATCGTACCCCCACGTCTGAAGTTTACGCAGCCGGCTCCACATTCTTTGCTGCATTGCCTGCATCCCTTTTTCCATCCCGTAGGATTGTCCTTCATTATACGCCTCGGTACGATACGTTATAACGGCACTATTATCGGAACCTTTCCAGTGGAACGCTTTAGGGAGCGAGCGCTGTAACTGATAGTCATTAAAGAGTTCATTTAAGCCTGCGGCAAAAAAGGTTACCCCCGCATCTTTTAATAATTGCGGAAGCATCCAGGAGAACCCGGGCACGTCATTATAGATTGCCCCCTTATATTCGACTCCGAATCTCTCCCGATACTCTTTTGCTTTATCGAATGAGCGGATCATTTCTTCCTCGTTCACCCATCCGGTATAGGGATTTGTATAGATTGGCGATAATGCAATTCTGCCCTCACGAACATATGCCATTAATTTTTCCATATCCTCAGGAGGGCGGGATTGCTCGAATTGTTCCAGTTGCCAGAGAGTTTCAACCGTCCATTTAAAGTCGGGATATTCATCGCACAGGGCAAGTACATCGTCGAGGGTATTTGCGTGCAGCTCTTTTACGACCGGCTGTGGATGAGTATATCCGATATCCATATGGCTGAGAAGCATGAGATGAAGTTCATACTTCTTTTCCGGACTGAGGGTAACTCCCTTCTCTGTTTTAAAATCTCCGAGAGAGAGAACTGCACCGGCAACGGTCTCGTGTTCCGGTGCGTCAATATAAATCTCCTGCCTGCTTTGTCCGAATGGAATATCTGTCAGTGGAAACGACTGTTTTTCTCCCGCATATTCAATTTCAAAGATCCCGTTATTATGATCGGGATTGCGGGCATTAATTATTAGATCATACCGTTGTTTAAGGGTATTGTCGATCTCCTTAAAGAAGAAGGTCGATGCCAGATCGAAATCGGTCTCTTTCTTCAGAACGGGGAGTTTGCAATTCGCATTTTCCAGGGGCCGGCGGTCCGTGTCCGTCAATCGGGCATAAAAACCCCACTGCCAGTTTAGTATGTCGAAGAACTGTATAGACTCGTTCCGGTGGCTGTTGCCGACCGCAATTACGATAATATTATTTCCCTCCCGGAGACGTATCGGGATGGCATCATCATCCGGACTGGCATTACGATGGGCATTAAATGAAAAGACTTCTTCGTGATTCACATATACGGCCATATGCGAATTGCTTCCTGTTAAGAGGAGCACATCGCGTTCAGCGGGACTTTCGATATAGGCCGCCGCGTATCCCGCTTTTGATTTCCAGATTTTTTCGGGAACCCTGCCCGGATTTATCCATCCCATTGATGCGTGAAAATCAAGATAACCTTCCTGATCTATGTGCTGAGGTATCCACCGAACCACTCCGCCGTCAACAAGTCCTGAGGATTCTTCCTTACCTTCATATGGTTCCGTACCCCTGACGCCGATCACATCTGCGATCCCGACCGATCCAAAACCTACGACAGGTTGTTCAAACGGACCCGCGACAAGCCATGCCGGTATGAATCCTTCCTTCGTGAGCGGAAACAAAGGCTCGCCATCTTCCTGAGCCATCATCTCCGTGGTTAACAGACTTATTAAAAATCCGACTATCAATAATGATTTTCTTACCATTAAATATTCCTTTATGAATAACGTGCAATCATCCTTTGATACCGCTCATAACAAAACCCTTTATAAAATAACGCTGAAAGAAGAAAAAGATCAGTACCATCGGGAGCATCATGAGGACCGATGCGGCCATCAGCATCCCCCATTCGGTCTGATGCTGACCGACAAACAATGCGAGTCCGAGTGCGAGCGTACCTTTTAACTGATCGGACAGGTAGATAAGCGGACCGAGAAAATCGTTCCACGAAAACATGAATGTCAATATTGCCACCGTTGCGAGCGCCGGTTTCGCGAGCGGGAGAACTATATTCCAGTAAATTCTGAATTCCGAACACCCGTCGATACGCGCCGCTTCGAATAATTCCTTCGGTATCGTGAGAAAGAATTGTCGCAGGAGAAATATATTAAACGCACCTCCGCCGAAGAAAGCGGGGACGATTAGCGGTTTATAGGTATTCAGCCAGCCGAGCTCCTTGAACAGAACGAACATCGGTATCATAGTCACCTGCATCGGCAGCATCATTGTGGCAAGGACGAAGATGAACAACGCATTCCTGCCGGGCCAGCGTAAACAGGCGAACGCATAGGCAACGAGCGAACTGGAGAGAACCACACCGATGATCGTCATGACGGTGACGAATACGGAATTACGGAAATAAATGAGGTACGGCATACGTTCGAAGACATCCGAATAATTCTCCCACCGAAGATCCGTCGGTATCCATTGCGGCGGGGTTGTGAAAATATCCTCATCTCCCTTCAGCGAGGTCGAAATAATCCAGAGAAAAGGTAAAATCAATACCAGCGAAACAAGTGCGAGCGCAGCATAGACTGTGATTTTTCGATATAGTTTATTCCTTTTCATATCTACTTACCGGCCTGATCTCCTTCGTAGTAAACCCATTTCCTTCCGATCTTGAATTGGGCAAGCGTAACGATAAGTGTAATCACCAGTAATATCCATGCCATTGCGGAGGCATATCCCATTTCAAAATCGTCGAATGCCTTGAAATACAGATAAAGATTATAAAACAAGGTCGAATTCAACGGACCGCCCTGTGTCATCACATACGCTTCGGTAAATACCTGGAATGAGAACATAACCTCCAGCACCATCCACAGAAAGATCACAGGCGACATCATCGGTACGGTCACATTCCAGAACTTATTCCACCAGCCCCCTCC
>SLQE01000071.1 GCA_007131635.1 Bacteroidota bacterium
ATCGCGCTGCAGGTAATCGACCGTCCGCTGTTACGTATGCTCACCGATGATGCAACAGTCGGAATCTACCAGGCAAATTACCGGCTCGGCATTGTTATTATGCTGCTCGTGACCACATTTGATTACGCCTACCGTCCGTTTTTCCTGAATAATGCAAATCAGCCGGATGCAAAGAAGCTCTACGCGCGTGTGTCAACGTATTTTTATACGCTGATGCTGTTTGTATGGATTATCGTTACCGTGTTTATTCATGATATTGTGAAATTGGAATTCGGCGGAAGATATCTGATTCATCCCGATTACTGGAGCGGGTTACCGATCATTCCGGTAGTAATGGTTGCCTACATTTTTACCGGATGGATTACTCTCCTTATGCCCGGTATTTTTATAGAAAAGAAAACAAAGTATCTGCCGGTGATCAGCGGAACTGCCGCCGCTGTCAATATTATCGTCAACCTTGTATTCATTCCGATATACGGAATGATGGGAGCCGCCCTGGCAACGCTCGTCAGCTACATTGTTAGTGCGGCGGGAACATACTGGGTCTCTCAGAGGTTTTATCCTGTACAGTATGAAATAAAACGTCTATTCATAGTGACGTCGTTCTTTATAGTCTGCGGCGGTGGGGCGTATTACTTACTCTTTTTCAGTACCATAGAGACGGGTTTATTACTGAAATTGATTATTGTTACGGGTTTTCCTATACTATTAATTATAAGCGGTTTTTTAACAAATGAAGAATTACGTGCCTTGAAAAACGCAGCGGGGCGGTTGACAAAACAGTGAAAATCATAACCATAGCACAATCCATACTTGCTGTTCTTATCTTACCAGGGTTATTTTTTTTCTGTTCCTGTCATACGATGCGGGAGGCGGACGAGACAAACGCCAGTGAGGAATCGGATATACACATGCAACAGGATACTCTCAGATTGACCGGACGTATTTTCGTAGGCGGTCATGAACCATTTACCGTCCTTGTGCTTGAAAGAGAAGATGACGGTGAAGTCGTACTTACCGCAGACGAATCTTTGTATAAAGAATTGTGGTCCCATCAAAATAAGAATGTAACATGTACGGGTACGTTTGTCGACGATCCTCTGCACGGTCAGTCATTTTACGTAACTGAATATTTAGTACTAAAATGAATTATTCTACGATACAACATTCCGGGAGTATTAGCATTATCGGATTCCCGATAGATCTCGGTGCCGGTCGCCGTGGTGTTGACATGGGGCCCTCGGCTATTCGAATAGCAGGTCTTGAGAAACGATTACGTTCGCTCGGATATGAAGTTATCGATGAGGGAGATATTCATATCCTTATAATGGAAAGTCAAAAAATCGACAATCCGAATATGAAATATCTTACCGAGATATTAAAAACATCCGAGGTCCTTGCCCGAGCGGTCGAACATGACCTCGAAGAAGGGCATTTCCCAATTTGTCTCGGAGGCGACCATTCTATGGCTATCGGAAGCATCGCGGGAATTTCCTCATTTTGCCGTAAAAGACAAAAAGAACTCGGTCTGATATGGATCGATGCCCACGCCGATATGAATACCGATCAGACGACACCGTCGGGAAACATTCACGGCATGCCGGTTGCAGCCGCCATTGGTATCGGGAATGACGCATTGACAAACTTTTACGGTGTATGTCCGAAAGTAAAACCCGAACACGTGGTCATTATCGGTGCACGGAGTGTTGATTCGGGAGAACGAGAACTTATTAAGAATTCGGGTGTTATTGTATATACAATGACCGACATAGATCGTCAGGGAATACATACGATCATCAATAAAACACTAAAACATTTTCAGAAACGCGTGGATCACATCCATGTCAGTTTCGACCTTGACAGTCTCGATCCGTTTATTGCTCCCGGCGTCGGTACGCCGGTACCCGGTGGATTAAATTATCGCGAAGCCCATTCGTTAATGGAAGCAATTGCCGATTGCGGCTGTATGTCATCGTTCGAGTTAACCGAAGTTAACCCAATCCTGGATGACAGGAATAAAAGTGCGAAGCTTGCCGTCGAGTTAATCGCCTCTGCAATGGGGCAAAAAATATTATAGAGGAGTGTGTATGCGTATTATCGTGGTATTGACGACAATTTTCCTGGTATCTATCATTTGTATCGGCCCCCTCAGCGGCCAGGCACATCAACATTATTCTGAGAACCATGCCCACTATCAGGATGTAAAACCAATTCACATTACAGATATAATTAATACCGAAGAATTTATCAGTTCGGCCATTGAAAATACGCGTATCCGGAATCCTCATCTGTATGAACGCGCGCTTGAAAAAGCGGCCATTGAAAAAGCCGAAGTTGTGTATTCTGTCGGTGATGAACACACCTTCTATGTACTGAAATTTGATGATAGAACCGGATCGCAGTACAGTGCCGGTTGGTTCGATGAAATCAATGCCCGGTTAATGGCAATCGGTGATGTGTCACAGGTGTGGGTGGCAATTACCGAACTGGAAAATGAAAATGTTACACAAACCGAAATCGACGCAATCATGGAGGCGCTCGAGGAACGCACCCCTCCGAACTCATACGACCCCGACAAAGGAATTTTTGAATTGGTGGAAAAGCACTTTGGTTTGCCGCCCAATATCGATCAGAACGGGAACAGAGGAGCGGGAAACGGGAAAACGGATGTGCTTCTTGTGGATATCATCGATGGTTGGGAACCGGATAGTCAGCGTGGTTTTATTGCCGGTTTCTTTTTCACCCTTGATCAGAATACCACACAACAATTCAGTAATCGCAGGGATATTGTTTATATCGATACATATCCCGGAATTTATAATCCGATACAGGAACGCCGTAATCCGTCCCGGCCATTGAGTACGCTGGTTCACGAGTTTCAACACCTGGTATTTCATAATTACCGGGGGACATCTCAGGAAGAAACTTGGCTGAATGAAGGTCTTTCAGAATTCTCCGAAGCATTTTGCGGCTTCGGATTACGGAGTCCGGCCCGCTATTTCTCAAATACCAACAGATCGATGACATACTGGGGTGAATCCACATCGGAGGATGTGTTGCAGGATTATTCACGCGTAGCGCTGTGGACAATGTACCTGTGGGAACAACTGGGGAATGAGTTTATAACGAAGCTTGTACAGACCCCGTCGTCGTTCGGTCGCGGTATACAAATTGTAAACCGTGCGGCATCTGATGTCGGATCTGCATTGAGATTCCCGGATCTGTTCACTCACTTCAACCTGGCAAACTTTGTGAATGACACGAATATTGATCCCCGCTTCGGCTACCGGTACTCATTTACCGGAAGACCGTCGCCGAGGGGATATCACAACGATCCGAATGTTAACCGGCAGGGAATACAGGTCGCGCCATATGCATCGTATTTCATTGAATACTCATTAGGAGATAGTCTTGAAATTCGTTTTGACTCATCCAACGATTTCACTTTACATGCCGTAGAAATCGCACGGGACCGGATCAACGTGAAACCCGTTTCCATCGGTGAAAGGTATGTACAATACGACTATGGAGATGTGTATCGGACGATTGTGTTTGTAATTATGAATACGGGTGGGACGACCGTCACGTTCAACTATGCCTCCGAGGGAGGATTACGATATTTTGTC
Organism: Bacteroidota bacterium; assembly: GCA_007131635.1. GTDB lineage: Bacteria > Bacteroidota > Ignavibacteria > T3Sed10-11 > T3Sed10-11 > T3Sed10-11. The sequence goes on from SLQE01000071.1 coordinate 3,627, forward strand.
GATGAGTATAAATTTGACGACGGCAGTCCCAAGCAGATTACACCGGGAGGAGCTACTTTTCTCGGTTTCCCCAATGGTGAACAATATATTGGTGCCGGATGGGCAGTTCAGTTTGAGCCGGAATTTCCAGAAAATCAACTGTTAAGTGCGCGTGTCTATGCCGCATTCGGTCAGGAATTCCAGGGGAGTACGGTGCCCGCCGATGCGCCGAAATCGTTTAATTTCCATGTCTGGGGTGACAACAACGGCAGTCCCGGAGCCAATCTCATCGAACCTTTCGTGGTCGAAACAACGCGGCAAAGTTTCGCAGGTGATTTTTTGGACATCGAGCTCTATGATTATGCAGACTACCTTACGGATATTCAGGGACCGATCTATGTCGGCTTCACGCACGATACCGAATATTCTGTCAGCGTCGGAATGACCAATCTGTTACCGAACGAGAATCGTACCTTTGCGTTCAACGGTCCGAATCATCCCACGCAGCCGGATCGATGGAACAGAATGTTCGATCTGCAACTCGGAAGCGGTACGTCGTTACAAGGATGGAATATGATGATGCGGGCGGTGTTTGCCGTGTACGATCCTGACAGACGTGAAGTAGAGATACCCGAATCATTTGAACTCGCTCAAAATTATCCGAATCCGTTTAACCAAACAACAACAATCCGGTATAGTCTGCCGACAGACGGTGAGGTTAAGATAGAAATATTCGACATGCTCGGTCGTAAAGTGAAGACATTAGTCGATGATTTCAGATCCGAAGGAATCCACACCGTGGCATGGAATGCAACCGATGAGCGCGGTGTGGTTGTCAGCTCCGGAGTATATTACTATAGAATGTGGTCCGGGGAATCGATGATGACAAACAAAATGGTATTTTTACGGTGATCCAGACAACACATCTATCAGGCAGATAGAACGATATAAGGTTTCATTTAACTGATCGAGATTGTGTGTAAAGTGAATATTTTGTCACCTTGAGTGGTAGATTGTCATACTTCGACTCCGCTCAGTATGACAATCTACCATAATAAAGACACATTCCGATAGTGTGAAGGGTGTCAGGCTGAGTGATGGATTGTCACCCTTCGACTCCGCTCAGGGTGACAATCTACTATGTTAATGACGTAGTATAATAGCGTGCGGGCTGTCATCCCGAGTCAATATAAAATATTAATTTAATCTTTCATGGTAATGAACCAATTGCTATTTTACAATGTAGTCTCCAACTGTGCAAGTGGCAGTCGCAAAATAGTGATCA
>SLQE01000265.1 GCA_007131635.1 Bacteroidota bacterium
CCATACCAAATACCTATTATTCACTCGAATGGGCCAACGACAATAAAACAATTTTCTACACCATCCTCGATAACACCAGGCGTCCGTATAAAGTATACCGGCACATCATCGGAACAAATCCCGACAACGATGAGCTTGTGTATCATGAAACTGACGGGAGTTATTTTCTGTGGTTACAAAAGACACGAAGCAAAAGGTTTATTATTATCGACAGCAATAATATCACGACCTCCGAAGTACGATACATTGAGGCTGATAGTCCCGATGAAAATTTTACGGTATTTCAAGCGCGGCGGGAAGGAGTCGAATACACACTTGACCATCACGAAAACACTTTTTATATCGTCACGAACGAAGATGCCAGGAATTTTAAACTGATGGCAACGTCGACCGGCAGCACCGATCGCTCGCAATGGCTGGAGGTGATCCCGCACCGGAAGGAGATCAAGTTAGACGCAATTGATATCTTTCGCGATCACTTGGTCGTATATGAAAGACGAAACGGGTTAAAAACCATACAGATCCGGCATTTTCGAAGCGAGATTGTACATGATATAGATTTCCCGGAGCCGGTGTATAATGTCATCCCATCCGATAACCCCGAATTTAAAACCGATGTCCTGCGATTTCACTATACCTCCTTCATTACTCCGATGTCGGTGTACGACTATAATATGAATACGAGAGTGAGAGAACTGAAAAAGCAAACAGAAGTACTCGGCGGTTATGATCCTCAGGAATATGTTTCCGAGAGGATTTTTGCCGAAACGGATGACGGTGTACGCATTCCGGTTTCTCTCGTCTATAAAAAAGGAACAGAGCACACCGGGAACAACCCCACCCTGCTGTACGGATACGGTTCGTATGGCATCAGTCAGGATGTAAACTTTTCATCGAACAGGATAAGCTTGATTGATCGGGGTTTTATTATCGGCATTGCTCACATCCGCGGCGGAGGAGAGCTGGGAAGGTTGTGGTACGAGGACGGGAAGTTGTTGAAAAAGAAAAATACGTTTTCCGATTTTATTACCTGTGCCGAAAAGCTCATCGATATGAAATTCACATCGCCTGATAGATTGATTATATACGGCGGGAGTGCCGGCGGACTTCTCATCGGAGCAGTTCTAAACATGCGTCCGGATATCTGCCGTGCTGCCATCGCCAACGTACCGTTCGTCGATGTGTTGTCAACAATGCTCGATCCGTCGATTCCGCTCACGATTATTGAATACGACGAATGGGGAAATCCCGATAAAAAAGAATATTACGATTACATGAAATCATACTCACCGTACGATAATATACGTCGACAGGCCTACCCTCATACGCTCGTTCTTGCCGGATTAAACGATCCGAGGGTCCAGTACTGGGAACCCGCAAAATGGACCGCAAAATTACGAGCGACCAAAACAGATACCAACGTGCTGATACTCAAAACCGATATGGGCGCCGGCCATGGCGGAGCATCAGGCCGGTACGATTATCTCAAAGATATTGCTTTCGAGTATGCTTTTATTCTGGAGGTGTGCGACGCACTTAAGTACTGATGATTTTTACCGCTTTTCTCCGTACATTTCATCGATTTAAATTTTTGTTACACTATTAAACAGGAATATATATGTTCTCATTAGCACAGGAATCTTCACCGTTTATAGTACTTGTTGTTATCCCGCTCCTTATTATGTCGGCGCGTATCATTGACGTATCGTTTTCAACGCTTCGTATCGTCTATTTAATGAAAGGGGAAAAAGTGTTTGCAGCCGGACTCGGATTTTTCGAATCGTTGATCTGGCTTGTTGCGATAAGTCAAATCATACAGAATGTAACGAACCTCCCGGCATACATCGGTTGGGCTGCGGGATTTGCGCTCGGGAATTATCTCGGTTTGATGATAGAAGAACGTCTTGCCGTCGGAAAACTTATCGTGCGTGTCATAACGGCTGTTGAATCACAGGCATTAATCGATGCCCTCAAAGCAAACGGTTACGGGGTCACACATATAGACGGACAGGGTGCCGCCGGAAAAGTGAAACTCATATTCTGCGTTATCCAAAGAGAGCAGTTCGAACGTGTTGTTACCATAATACAACAATTCAATCCAAAAGCATTTTATACGGTCGAAGATGTGCGCACTGCACGTGAGGGAGTGTTCCCGCCCTCACGCGGCGTGTATCAGCGCATGGGATTGTTTCCGGTGTTTGTGCGGCAACCGAAAAAGAAGTAACTATACTCTACCGCGAAAAATATCTCAACAAAAACTCTATAACGAATCGTTTACTCTTCGAGTATGGCGGGTAGATAAGTTTTAAAACATTCAAACGCGATTGTTTGAATACCGCGCGTTTGTGCGACAACTCTTCAAATCCATGGAATCCGTGATACCGTCCCGTGCCGCTGTTATTCACGCCGCCGAACGGGAGATGCGGATTGGAAAGGTGAACGACACAATCATTTATGCATGTTCCCCCTGCCGAGGTCCGCTCCAGCACTCTTTCTATTTGCCGCTTATCCTTTCCGAAGATATACATCGCGAGCGGTTTCGGAAGTGAATTCACAACAGCAATTGCTTCATCGGTATCGTTTACCGATATGAGCGGCAACAACGGACCGAAGATCTCTTCACTCATGACGTCGGATTTTAAATCCACATCCGTTAAAATGACCGGAGGAAGGAAAAGATCGTCGTTGCCGTAATCGCCTAGCCCCTTAACATGGGCACCCCGATCGATTGCATCCCCGATCAGCGCGTTCAGACGTTCATAGTGTTTATGTGAAACGATGCGTGCGTATGACGAGGCGGTTAAATCCCCCGCAAAAAATTTCCTGAATGCATCTTTAAGAGCGTCTGAGAAATCGGTTTGCAGATACCCGGGGACAAGCACATAATCAGGGGCTATACATGTTTGTCCGGCATTTAAAAATTTCGCCCAGGCAATCTTCTCCGCGGCATCCCTGATATCCGCTGATTCATCTATAATAACCGGAGATTTCCCGCCAAGCTCAAGGGTGACCGATGAGAGGTTCTCCGCTGCATAGGCCATAACAAGACGACCTTTTTCCGGACTCCCTGTAAAAAAGATATGGTCAAACGGTTTCTGCAGAAGATTTTGCGCTGTTTCGACGCCGCCTTCTATGACGGCAACTTCCCGTTCATCGAAAGTTGAAGAAACAATCTCGCGGACTATACGACTCGTCTGCGTGCTGAACTCCGATGGCTTCAGTATGACTGTATTTCCAGCCGCAACGGCAGCGATGAGCGGAACCATAGAAAGATGGAACGGATAATTCCACGGAGAGATTATCAGCACCCTGCCTTTGGGTTCGTATTTTATATAGCTCTTCGCGAGCAGCAGAGGAAAAGCGCGCTTAACCCGCTTCAGTTTCATCCATCTGCGAAGGTTCCGGTAGGCAAACTTCAATTCTATGAGAGTCGGTATGATCTCGGTTATCCGGGCTTCTTCGCCGGACTTATGTAAATCCGCATACAGCGCAGCTTCTATGTTATCCTGCCGGGCGAGGATTGCCTCGCGCAAAGCGCGTAGTTTTTCCCGCCGCTGCCGGTACGTGGACTGACGTAGTGTATGTACGGTTTGAAATTGAGAATCGAAAATGGTGCCGATTACATCTACAACGATTTGGCTGTTAACATCCTGCATTATAACTACTCTAAACCATATAATATTTTACTGACAGTTACATTGGTATCTTCATCCGGCGTCATTCCGCTCCGGTTGTGTAATTCTGCTATTGCAAACAGTGATTCAGCCTGTGCGGCCTGATCGTCAATCGCATCAAGTTCCTGTACCGATCGCTTCAGATAGCGTGCAAAAACCTCTTTATCATTCGTATCCAAAGCTTTATGTGCGGCGTGTGAGGCAAGACGTGCTCTGGCAGCGGAACTGCGGAGTTTTCTCATCACCATATCGATCGTATCGAATCGATAAGCGTTTGCGACAAAAACACCGAGATCGCGTAACGTCCGCTCTTTAAATACACCATCCGGTATTTGTTCGCTCAAATCGATCGCCCGCGCAAATAAATCATCCGCTCTTTGGTCATCTCCGTTATTGTCGCTGATCATCGCCGATTCCGCAATGGTCGCAACCCGGAGAGGTAAATCGTCGATCTCTTCAAACGCGTCGCTCATCCGATCGTACGATTGACGACTCGCATATGCAATAGCCACACGGTTGATCATCTCATCGCGGTAATAAGAAGCGTTTTCCCCCATACCCCGTGCAACAGACAGAGCATTATCTATAATGGAATCATTCTGCCCCATCTCGTCATAGGATTGCAGTATCACCCCCCATGTACTGACAAGATGCTGTTCATTTCCGATTTCGTTAGTTAATTGCATTATGTCGGAGAAAATTTCCCGTGATTGTCGCTGTTGGCCGGCTTCGTTATACTTCTGCGATATATATACAAGCGTTTCTATATGATGTGTAATTGACTGCTCCCGCCGCACTGCTTGCAATGCCTGATTGAATATCCTCGATCCGAGGTCCCGGTATCCTTCGGCATAATAAATAACCGCGATATCTGCGAACGCCCTGGCCTGGAAGTTCGGATCGGTTATTTCTTCGGCAAGCTGTCTTCCGTGTCGGTATTGACCGGCACGTTCATATGCAACGGCTATCCCCGCCAGTGCACGCGATTTATGATAATCCGATTGAATCTGATTTGCAACAGACCGTGCGCGATCACGCTCTCCGTTGTCACACAGTAAAATGGCTATATCGGCAGAGGTTTGATCTTTCCGGTTCTGTACCGGGATCCGTAAAGCATAATCGAACGCCTTCTCCACATCGTTCTGATTAAGTTTCATCAGTGCGGTGTTACGGAGAATATCTGATCTCACTTCGTC
>SLQE01000321.1 GCA_007131635.1 Bacteroidota bacterium
AGACGTGCGATTGCGACAGGACAACTTGCTTTATTCAGAGGTATCTGGGGAGCGATCGATCTTGTTAAACAAACAAGGGATGCAGTGGAGAAAGCGCTTGAACTTGATGACCAAAACAGTACCGCACATTTCGTGTATGCACGTTCGCATGGCGAAGTAAGCCAACGGCCCCGATTGTTCAGAGCACCGCTCGGACTCGGATGGGCAAATATGAAGACTGCACTGGAACACTTTGATAAAGCGGTTGCGTTGCGCCCCGACTTTATCCTATTCCGGGTCGATGCGGCGCGCGCTTTTATTCGGGAAAAGAATTACGACCGTGCGCGTGAACTCCTTGCCGTTATACCGGATCTGGAAGACCAGACACGATACGACAAGAACCATCGTGAAGACGCACTGAAATTGTATGAAGAGATAAGTAACAGGTAAACATAATGCTGTCTTCTGTAAAAGCGTATGTCTTCGACCTCGGTAACGTTATTGTTGATATACACATAGATAGGTTTCTACCGACGCTTGGTCTTGATGGTGTTTTAAGCGAGAACGAAGCGCTTCAAAGATACCAGGAATCGGGAATTAACAGTGAATTTGAGCTGGGCAAAATTCCGTTCGATGATTTTCATCGAAAATCCTGCGACCTGCTCGGTTTCGAACTGAACAAAGAGCTCTTTCTGAAAGCCTGGAATGAGATGATCGGAAATGAAAAGCCCGGCATGGCAGAGATTATCTCTGCCTGTTCGGGCAAGGCTCCGGTCTACCTGTTGAGTAACACAAACGATCCCCATTATCATGCAGCATTGGAAAAAGCTCCGTCACTGCATTTTATGAAAGATCACTTTCTTTCGTATAAGCTAAACCTGCTGAAGCCGGATCCTCGGATTTATGTCGAAACCCTTCATCGCATCGGTCTTCCGGCCAAGGATGTATTCTTTACCGATGATCTTGAGGAAAACATTGCTTCTGCGAAAGAAGTAGGATTACACACCCTGCAGTTTGAAAGTCCGGAACAGTTGAAGCAGTACCTGATGAATGCAACAGGTTAGTCCTCCGGCGCGGAGATATCATCGTTGTTCGAATAACGAATGAGCAAGTCAGCCATATCACGAACGGCGCGTTCAAGGCCGGTAAAGACCGCTCTGCTTATAATCGCATGTCCGATGCTGACTTCTTCAATTTCCGTGATCCGGGCAATGGGTTTAATATTCGCATAGTTTAATCCGTGGCCGGCATTCACTCCGAGGTCCAGTGAACGTGCGAGTTCCGCCCCGTGCCGTATCTTTTCAAGTTGTTCCGATGCTTCCTGTATGGTCCTTGCGTTGGCGTATTCGCCCGTATGGATTTCAATAAAATCCGCATCAATCTCATGAGCAAGCCGGATGTACTCGTCAACGGGGTCAAGGAAGAGACTTACCGGAATATCCTTCTTGTGGAAACGCTGTATAGCGGTCTGTAAAGTCTTTCTGTTCCCGATGATATCGAGACCCGATTCTGTTGTAAGTTCCTGTCGTTTTTCAGGGACAAGCGTCACGAGATCGGGTATTATATCAAGAGCAATGGATATTATTTCCTCCGTCGCGGCCATTTCCAGGTCGAGTTTTGTTTTAACTGTTTCCCGAAGCAGACGAACATCCCGGTCATTGATATGCCTCCGATCTTCGCGTAAATGACATACAATCGCCTCGGCGCCTGCGAATTCGGCTATGTGTGCCGCGGTGACCGGATCGGGTTCAAGTCCTCCACGAGCTTCGCGAATAGTTGCTACATGGTCGATATTTATTCCTAATCTCATACAGGTGCTCCAGTAATACAATGAAAAAATTATGTATTAATGTACGTGAATTTCCCGAGTCTTTCAAGCTTACAAATAAAATGAATAAATTGTATATTGAAGTGTAATTATAGTACGGAAACAATGCTTAAGTAAAAATGGGCGCTATAGACTTACCGGACGAAAAAGAACTGTTGCGGCGCAGCATCAAGGGAGATAAGCAGGCATTCGGGCAACTGGTAACCCGCCATATGAAACGTGCTTACTACATGGCGCGTACATTTACCGGCTCGCACGAAGAGGCGCTTGATCTCTCTCAGGAAGCGTTTGTACGATTCTGGCGGTCGCTGAAAAAGTTCAACCCGGAGAGAGAATTCTTTCCGTACTATTATGTTATTTTAAGAAATCTCAGTCTGAATTCGATACGAAACAAAAAGATCCGTGCTATGCCGTTTTCCTTGTTGACAGAAACCGGTGTGCTTTATTCGGTGACAGATGGTACCGGGGACAAGACGGCAACCGGATCTGAATTATCGGAAATGATACAAAGCGCGATGGGGCAGATCCCGACGGAAGACCGTGAGATCATTTTACTGAAGGACATGCACGGACATTCATATAAAGAGATTGCCGCAATGCTTTCCATCCCCGTCGGTACGGTGATGTCGCGTTTGTATACTGCCCGCAACAGGTTCAGGCAACGTATGAAGGAGATAGGATATGAGCATGGCATCTGAAAAGGAACGTGCCCGTCAGTTAATCATGGCGGCTGTTGACGGAGAGATCGGAGACAGCGAGCGTACAGAACTCGAGGGATACTTGCATAAATATCCGGACCTTCACGAGGAATTTCAAAAATGTAAACACATGCAGGAGATTACCATGAATATGAAATATACATCACCACCTGAGTCTGTATGGGATAAATATTGGCTGGGTGTTTATAACCGCATCGAACGCGGCATCGGCTGGATACTCTTATCGATCGGTGCAATAATGTTACTCATATACGGTTTGTATTCAATGTTTGAATCTATACTCGCCGACGCCGAAATTGCCTGGTGGCTTAAGCTCGCAATTTTTTCCGCAATAGCGGGTACCGTGGTATTATTAGTCTCGGTATTGCGCGAGAAAATTTTTCTCCATAAAACTGAACGATATAAGGATATACGAAGATGATTATTACAACATCGGGTTCCATTGCGGGTAAAAAAGTTATTAAAACAGTCGGTCTGGTAAAAGGAAATACCATCCGTGCCCGGCATCTCGGTCGTGACATTCTTGCCTTCCTGAAACTGCTCGTCGGAGGTGAGATCGAGGATTATACGAAAATGATGGCAGAATCGAGAGAACAGGCAGTCGACCGGATGATTGAAGATGCCCAACAGCAAGGTGCAAACGCTGTCATCGATGTCAGGTTCTCAACGAGCTATCTTATGAGCAGCGCAGCGGAAATACTGGCATATGGTACGGCGGTTGTGGTGGAATAATGATCATGTCCCGTCACCACGAGATACGCCAGCGAAAGAGAGCCATCAGCATTGCGCTATTCATAGGTGTGTTGATGCTGATCGCCAAGATCGGTGCGTATTTTCTTACTTCATCGGCAGCCATTCTCTCCGATGCGCTTGAATCGGTTGTGCATATATTCGCAACATCTATAGCGTTTTACAGCATCATCGTCAGCTCTCGTCCGCCCGACCGGAATCATCCGTATGGTCATGGGAAAGTGGAATTCTTCTCGGCGGGACTTGAAGGCATGCTCATTATCATCGCGGCGTTCGTTATCATATTTGAGGCGATACGCGGCATTATTGTCGGAAGGGAACTGACAAATCTTGATTGGGGCATGTACATCATTGCCGGTGCGAGCGTCGTCAATCTGTTTCTGGGATTATACCTTATACGCACCGGGAAGAAAACCGGTTCGATAACACTTATCGCGGACGGAAAACACGTGCTAACCGATTTTTATACGAGCGGCGGCGTGATAGTCGGACTGTTGATTGTGTATTTTACAGGTTTGGAGTTTCTCGATCCGTTGGTAGCGATCGCCGTTGCGCTGAATATCCTGTACTCCGGAGGCAAGCTGATCAGGCAATCGGTCGGCGGACTTATGAACGAATCCGATACGGCCTTGCTGACAGAAGTGGTTAACCGCCTGAATGAGCATCAACAGGATTCATGGATTGACGTACACCAATTGAGGTCCTGGAGTTCAGGCGATAAGCATTATATCGATTTCCACCTTACTATGCCGTATTACTGGGATGTCCAGACTTCGCACGATGAACAATTGAAAGTGGTTGACTCACTGAAAGACCTGATGAACGGCAAAGCGGAGGTTCTGATACACATCGATCCCTGCAACCCTGTATGCTGCAAGATCTGCATGATGAGCGATTGTCACGTGAGAAAGGAGAAATTCAAAGGGTGGAAACGGTGGACGGTCGAGCATGCCGTCGGGCCGCCGGGGTATAAGGAGTATTAGACAAAAGTTAATTAGCGATTCTTCAAGAAACTCCTTATATTTATATGAGTAAATTCATCATTATCAGATCTATTAAAATCATAGTCATGAAAAATACAGTGTGGATCGGACTTGGCGTTGTGATCGGATTCGGCATAGGTTTTGTGTTTCGGTTATCGACTGCCAAAAAAGAGAAAGAACCATTCTACTACAAACGCTACGGACAAAAAGGGGACTTTGCTTTACGGGATACGGAGAGTGCCATCTCTCGTGCAGAGTTTTAAGAACGTAAACAGTGCAATAGGTACTTTTATCACTTTAAGGTATCTTATGTAATATACCGGGTTATATATTGTGACGACCGGCACAGTATGATAATACCCGGTGGTGTTATATTACAAAAAGGATCTTCATAAAGCGGATTACAGCATGTCTAAAACGATTACCTGGATTGCAACAGCGATGACGGTCGCAGTTCCGATGACATTATTGATTTGTAGACTTCATTCAAAACGGAAAGAAAACCTTGTGAACAGACGGTACACGACCGACGATATTCTGTTCGACATCTGAATCATTCCGGGACTGCTATAAAACCAATAAACACTCCGGTATTGAGATATATACC
>SLQE01000359.1 GCA_007131635.1 Bacteroidota bacterium
CGTTCGGCGTTATTTTAAAGATCTCATCGCCGTCTTCAAAACCAAGAATATGCCTGTATGCCCAGTAACCCAAACCGCCATCCTTTGGCAGACAGTAGCCACCGATACCTGGTCCGGGAAAAATTATATTACTATGCGTCGGACGCATTTTTATTGCGTTGATTACTTTAATAAGATCGACACCGTTGCGTTCGGCGAAAAGGCTCCATTCGTTCAGATAGGCAAGAATGGTGGCTCGGTAGGAATTTTCCACGATCTTGGTTGTTTCCGATTCGATGGGTCTGTCCATAACCGTCAGCGGATAATCTTTTGTGTTCAGTACTTCGTGGAGAAATTTTTCCACTCTCTTGCGGGCTTCATTATCACAACCGGAACAAACCCGCCAGAAATCACGGATACTGGAAACGTATTCCCTCCCGGGCATGACACGCTCAAAACTATGTGCCAGCAGGGGAGTGGAGTCAATACCGCGTTTCGCAAAAGCTTTTTTCATAATAGGCCAGGCGACGAACTCGGTTGTGCCGGGAGCAACGGTGGTTTCGATGAGAACAAGACAATGCGGAGAAATTTTTTCACCGATTGTTTTCATCGTAGCTTCCAGTGCTGCCATATCGGCTTCGCCCGTCCGCATATTGCCCAGGTCCTGTTTGGAATAATCGCACTGCACATCAACCACGACGCAGTCGGCAAGCTTCAGGCAATCGCTGTTGTACGTTGCGACAAGTGTTTGTTTCTCGACCACTGTCCGGTGGATCATTTCATCTACCTCAGGATCTTCGGCTTTAACGGGTGAGACGCCTTTGTTGAGCATCGGAATCTTCCAGTAGCTGCGTACGCTGGGACGCTGGCAGCCGATTACAAACTTGGTGTTGCTGCCGTTTTCGTCGGTCGTGTCGGCAACGATTGCAGCCATAACGGCACCGACAAATCCGATACCCATGACGACAACTATTTCCTTTCCTTCCTTACGGGCATTATCGGCAAGTTTCTCAAGGCGTTTGAATTCCTGGTCGTATTCATCTTTTTGCGGGAGGGCAAATTTCTCTCCCGACGGGTTCATAGAATAGGTTACATTATTTTTCATTGGTTAGAGTCATCTCCGTGTTGTTATTCGAATTGTTGGTGAAAAATCAATGTAATTTGTTCAATTATAATATGCAAGCCGAATTTTGAGAAAAAGCATTCTAAATTTTTTAATCCGTGTAATCAGTGGCATAAATAACCTTATCGGAGTGAAATCATTGTTGCATTTTAAAATGTTTAATGTTATATTTGGTATACCACGTATAAAATACTAAGGAAGAAAATCTTGGGAATTGATCTTCATAATGCCAAACCTCTTTATCATCAAATCATCGACGATATCCGATATAAAGTTAAATCAGGTGATTTAAAAATTGGTGATCCGATCGGTTCACAGAATGAACTGGCCAGACAGTACAATGTTAGTTTAATAACCGTTAAAAAAGCTCTTTCCGAACTTATAAAAGAGGGTATACTTTATTCGCGGGTGGGTAAAGGAACATACGTTGCCAGTAAAAATCCGAAATCTCAGAATGTAACTACCAAAACACTCGGACTTGTTTTACAGGATATGAAAAGTCCGTTCTTTTCTCTTATTGCCCAGGAGGCAGAAAACATTGCGTTCAAGAGGGGTTACAGTATCCTTTTTTCACATGCTTCCGGCCAGGTTGATAAGGAGGAGAGTCAAATATCCCAGTTCCGACAAATTGGTGTTTCGGGGTTGATTATTGCCTCTATGACCCATGTCTACTACGCCGATGAGATGATCCGTAAACTGCATAATGAGGAGTTCCCATACGTAATGGTTTCATATATTCATGATCCCGATATTTATTTTGTCGGAACCAACCATGAATATGGCGGTCACATTGCGACCTGTCATCTTATAGAAGGAGGCTATAAACGGATTGGCTATATAAACGGTGAAGAAGGGAATCTCGTCGGTGAATTGCGTTACCAGGGATATGTCCGCGCACTCAGTGAACACGGGCGAGAGGTGAACGATAAATACGTTTATCGATTACCCCGTGGCGGAGAATGGTATGATTTTACATCCGGATATGAGATGGGAAAAAAAATCTGCAAATTATCCGACAGACCGGATGCTGTATTTTTGTATAATGATTTGGCAGCACTGGGATTTCAAAGGGCAATACTTGAGGATGGGCTGCGAATACCGGAGGATATTGCAATAGTCGGTTTTGACGATATCGACAGGGCATCTTATGCCCGTGTACCCCTGACTACGGTGAAACAACCGATTAAAGAGATTGCAGATCACGCCATCGAGAATATTTTAAAAAGAAAAAACAAAGAATCTGCACCGATAAAAACGATATTGAATCCCGAGCTGATTGTTCGTAGTTCGTCTTTTAAAAATATAAGTAAAAATATTGTAGTTGAGTCTTGATTCTGAATTTTTTTATTACCATAATTAGTATACCAGGTATGCTACTAAGGCAGAAAAAAGAAAAATGATCATGAATGCCAATATTTTCCAACCACTGAATGTTATTTCTATTTTTCTTATTACACTGTTATCGGTTAGTTGTGCCATAGAGTCGGATGTGACAACTATAAAACTGGGGCATGGACTGGATCCCAATCACCCTGTCCATAAAGGTATGGAATTTATGGCAGACCGTCTGTATGAAATCTCAGGCGGATCGATGCATATTGATATCTATCCAAGTGAGCAGCTCGGGACCGAACGCGAGTGTTTGGAGCTTCTGCAGATAGGAAGTCTTGCAATGACAAAGGTATCATCTGCGGTGCTGGAAGGTTTTGCACCTCAGTTTCGTGTTTTCGGATTGCCGTATCTCTTTCGGGATGATGAGCATCGATGGAACGTAAAAGAAGGTCCGATCGGACAAGAACTACTTCTCAGTCTGGAATCATTTCGCATTCGCGGACTCTGTTTCTATGATGCAGGGTACCGGAGTTTTTATACCGTGAACAGACCGATACGCACTCCCGATGACTTAAGCGGATTGAAGATAAGAGTTCAGGAGAGTCCGATGGCGATTCAGATGGTTAATATCATGGGCGGCGCAGCAACTCCGGTGTCGTGGGGTGAGCTGTATACCGCGTTACAACAGGGAGTCGTTGACGGTGCGGAAAATAATCCGCCTTCGTTTTATACTTCGTATCATTTTGAGGTAGCCCGGTACTTTTCAATTAATCAACACACCGCAGTGCCGGATGTTCTTGTTATCAGTAAACATGTTTGGGATCATCTGACTCCGCAGGAACAAGGCTGGCTTCAGCAGGCGGCCGATGAGTCGGCAGCATATCAGCGGGAATTATGGCGGGAATCGACCGAGGCGTCGCTCCGGGCAGTCATGGAAGCGGGCGTTGAAGTTATGTATCCAGAACGTGAACCTTTTTATGAGCGGGTGCAACCGCTTTATGACAGATTCAGAACCGATCCCCGGATCGGTCCTCTACTCGAAAAAATCACTGAATTGGAATAATGAAAACATTTCGTACAATACTCGACCGTTCGCTGGAGCGTGTTCTCATTGTGTTGATGATCGTGATGGTGTTAAATGTTCTCTGGCAAGTCTTCACGCGATTTATTCTCGGGTCTCCGGCAACGTTTACCGAAGAACTGGCGCGCTATATCCTCATATGGGTCGGAATGCTTGGCGCGGCGTTTGTAACCGGTAAAAAAATGCATCTTTCCATAGACTTCTTTACCGCGAAAATGACGGGCACGGTAAAATACTGGAGCGAGATATTTATTCAGATCTGTGTGTTTCTTTTCGGACTTTTCGGAATGGTTATCGGAGGTGTTTACCTTGTATATCTGACATTGCTGCTCGAACAAACATCTGCCGCATTGCAGATTCCTCTCGGCTACGTTTATATCGCTATTCCTCTTGGTGGACTACTCATAATGTACTATTCCGCTTCTGCACTTTATGAATACGCAACTCAAAAAATAACGGAGTAACCGTCCTATGGAGTATCTCGGCATATTTGTTTTAGTCGGACTGTTTGTCATCCTGTTGTTACTCGGTGTCCCGATTGCAGTATGTATCGGGATAGCGACAGTTGGAACGATGCTTGTCACCATCGATTTCATGCCGGCAGTTACGACTATTTCGCAACGGATGGGCACGGCACTCGACAGCTTTGCACTACTGGCGATACCGCTCTTTATTCTCTCGGGACATTTTATGAGTCGGGGAGGTATTGCCCACAGATTGATCGAACTTGCCAAAGTGTTCGTCGGCAGGTTCTCGGGCGGACTGGCATACGTGAATATTCTGGCCTGTTTGCTGTTCGGTGCTATTGCGGGTTCCGCGGTCGCTGCCGCAGCCGCTATCGGTGCGTTTATGATACCGTTGATGATTAAAGAGGGGTACGATCGTTCGTACGGTGCTGCAGTGAACGTGACATCAGCCACATCGGGTCTCATTATTCCGCCAAGCAATATTCTTATTGTGTATTCATTGGCCAGCGGCGGAGTCTCAATCGCAGCATTATTCCTTGCCGGATATATACCGGGAATCCTTATGGGTATCTCGCTTATGTTTGTTTCCGGCATCCTTGCCCGAAAGAACCGGTATCCGGTCGGAGAAAAAGTTTCCCTGGGAGACGGAGTGAAGAAATTTTTCGATGCGTTACCGAGTCTGCTGCTCATCGTCATCGTTGTCGGCGGTATTATCGCCGGATATTTTACCGCGACCGAAGCGTCGGCAATTGCGGTATTGTATACGTTTATTCTCTCGGTTGTACTTTATAAAGAAATCAAATTTAAAGAGGTCCCGCAGGTCCTGCTTCAATCGGTCGTGACAACCGGTGTCGTTACGTTCCTCATTGCTAC
>SLQE01000124.1 GCA_007131635.1 Bacteroidota bacterium
CAAATGTTCAATGATATAAAAGTCGGCGTGGATACAACAGCACCCGTTATCAGTGATGTCATCGTTTCCGGTAATCGTAATGTACGACTACGGTTTAAACCGTCCGACGAGGAGTCAGGTATCAACCATGCATCGTTACAAATAAAACTCGACGACGAAATAATTATCGGGCGCTATGATCCGGATTTATCGCTCGTCATATATAATACACGCGAACCGTTTGAACCCGGTACCTACGCTCTTTCAATTACAGTAGAGGATCGTGCAGGTAACAGCACCGAGTATAACCGCACCGTAACTATTCGATAGACACCGATGCCGCACGTATTACAAAAGGAATCAATACAGAAATGACACAGAAAAATAAGAAAGAATTAGCTACAAACGAATTACCGAAAGCATATTCTCCGGCCGATGCCGAAGCAAAATGGTATACCTACTGGTTAGAACACAAATTTTTTCACGCCAGAGTAAACAAGGATAAGAAACCATACACAATCGTCATTCCGCCTCCCAATATCACCGGAGTGTTACATATGGGACACGCGCTGAACAATACTATTCAGGATGTGTTCATCCGGTGGAAGCGGATGCAGGGTTTTGAAGCCTGCTGGATACCGGGAACCGATCATGCCGGCATCGCCACGCAGCACGTCGTCGAGCGAAATTTGCGGAAGGAAGGTAAGACACGGCATGAACTTGGGCGCGAACAATTCCTCAAAGAGGTCTGGGCGTGGAAAGATAAATACGGTAGAACAATTATAAAACAATTACAGAAACTCGGCACGTCGTGCGACTGGGATCGGGAACGATTTACTATGGATGAAGGCCTATCGAACGCGGTGAAAGAAGTATTTATCCGGTTATATGAAAAAGATCTGATCTACCGGGGAAAGTACATAGTAAACTGGTGTCCGAACGATCATACCGCACTGAGCGACGATGAGGTCAACCACTCCGAAGTCAAAGGTAATCTCTGGTACATCTCGTATCCGATCAAGGATTCCGGCGAATCTATTACGGTTGCAACGACACGGCCCGAAACTATGCTCGGAGACACGGCTGTTGCCGTAAACCCGAAGGACGATAGATATAAAGATTTAATCGGAAAAACCGCCATACTCCCGATTGTAAACCGTGAACTACCGATCATCGGCGACGAATATGTCGACCCGCAATTCGGAACCGGTCTGGTTAAAGTAACGCCCGCGCACGATCCAAATGACTTTGAAATCGGATTGCGGCATACACTGCAACAAATAATCGTGATGGATACATCCGGTAAAATGAATGAAAACGTTCCTCAGCACTTCAGAGAGATGGACCGGTACGAATGCCGGAAAGAACTTCTTCAGGAGTTAGATAAAAAAGGATATTTAAAAAAGACTACCGAACACATTCATATGGTCGGAAGATGCTACCGGTGTGATACGGTGATAGAGCCCTATCTTTCAGACCAATGGTTTGTCAAAATGAAACCTCTTGCCGAACCGGCACTCAAAGCGGTGCTCGATGACCATATACGATTTCATCCAAAAAGGTGGATAAAAACATATGATCACTGGATGACCAATATACGGGACTGGTGCATCAGCCGTCAGCTCTGGTGGGGACACCGTATACCGGTTTACTATTGCAACGATTGCAATCATATGATGGTCCTTCGAAGCGACCCGGAACAATGTGAGGCATGTACCAGTACCAATCTCCGGCAGGATGAAGATGTTCTCGATACCTGGTTTTCATCCTGGCTCTGGCCGTTCTCGACGCTGGAATGGCCCGAAGAAAACGAGGACCTGGGATATTTCTATCCAACAGATACACTCGTTACCGGACCGGATATAATATTCTTCTGGGTCGCTCGGATGATCATGGCAGGTCTCGAGTTCCGTGGAGAGGTTCCGTTTACCGATGTATATTACACCAGTATAATTCGCGATATTCAGGGCCGGAAAATGAGCAAATCACTGGGAAACTCTCCCGACCCGCTGGATGTGATCGACGAGTACGGTGCCGATGCATTGCGGTTTACACTGTTGTTTCTTGCTCCGCTCGGTCAGGATGTTTTTTACTCTAACGAAAAATGCGAGATCGGCCGAAACTTTGCCAATAAAATATGGAATGCAGGAAGATTCCTCTTGATGAATAAAGCTCATATTGCATATAAGCCGGAAGATGAGACATTGTTCTCTGATGCGGCCGATGCATGGATCGAGAGCAGACTGCATGACACCATAAGGAATCTCACCGGATCACTCGACCGATATCACGTCAATGAATCCACAAAGATCCTGTATGATTTTATCTGGCGCGACTTCTGTGACTGGTATCTCGAGATGATCAAACACCGGTTTTACGAGTCATCGGAGCCGGAGATCAGAAAAGCTACTATTGCCAGAGCGCTGCGGATCTTTGAGACATCGCTGCGAATGCTGCATCCTTTTATGCCGTTCATTACCGAGGAATTATGGTCACATATCTCGGAACGGAAACCCGGCGAGAGCATTATGATAGAGCCCTGGCCCGAGGTCCATAAAGAAAAAATTAACCGGGATGCAGAAAAGCAGATCGCTTTGATTCAGGATATTATTACCGCCGTAAGAAGTATCAGAGGCGAAATGAATGTTCCTCCGGGCAAGGAGACTGAGCTCCATCTGAAAACAGATGATGGTAAAAAACAGATGACCATTGAGAAGTATAGTACGTATCTCGAACGAATTGGAAAAATATCCGCGCTTGTTGTCGGTTCAGATACGAAACGGCCACCTTATTCCGCATCTGCAGTTGTCGGTAGCACCGAGATCTTTGTACCGTTACAGGATATAATTGATATCGATATAGAGCACAAACGTATTACCAAAGAAATCGAGCGTCTGGAAAAAGCGACAATAAGCGTTGAAAAAAAACTGCTCAACGAACAATTCCTTTCGAAAGCTCCAAAAGAAGTGATTGAAAAAGAGAAAAATAAACTGGAGTCTTTCAACCAAACACTAAAAAAACACCAGGAGACACTCACGGTTCTCAGCAAGTAACTGGAAAATAAACGAAATATCCGATATATTAGATATCATGGATCAAAAAATAGATACTATCCTGCGAGACGTACTATCATCCTACCGCGATGAGACATCGCGCTGTAAGGACGGAAGGTGTTCCGATGGAAATTGTGTCGTACACAACAGTGAAGGCGTGCAATCAATCATTGCAAACGGAGCATCGCGGATATCTGCCGGGATAGGTGTGACGGGAAAAGGGGAATTACCGGATGATCTTGCCCGGTTCATAGACCACACCCTCCTGAAACCGGAAGCCACGCTACAGGATATTGTCAAACTATGTGATGAAGCAAAACGATATCATTTTGCAAGTGTATGTATTCATCCGTCGTACGTCTCATTCTGTGCCCGACAGCTTGCCGGTTCGGGTGTCAAAGTTTGCACCGTAATCGGGTTCCCGCTGGGTGCAAACACAACCGAGACAAAAGTTGCCGAAACGGAGCAGGCCATTCAAAACGGAGCACAGGAAATTGATATGGTAATTAACGTCGGCATGCTCAAATCGGGTGAATATGAATATGTGAAAAACGATATATTCCAGGTAGTCAGATCGTCACACCGATCGGACGCGATCGTAAAAGTGATCGTTGAAACCGCTCTGCTTACCGACGAGGAAAAAGTTAAGGCCTGTCTGCTGAGCAAATGGGCAGGTGCAGAGTTTGTGAAAACATCTACCGGATTCAGCAAAGGAGGTGCGACCGCCGGCGATATTCGCCTGATGCGTAAAGTTGTCGGTTCAACGATGGGTGTCAAAGCATCCGGCGGCGTCCGATCGCGTGAAGATGCCGAGGAAATGGTTGCAAGCGGCGCAACCCGTATCGGGGCAAGTGCAAGCGTGAAGATCGTGAGCGGCAACGGTTCCGGTAAAAAGAGTGATTATTAAACCGAAAAGAAACATACAACAATCGACACAATCATTATGAAAAACATAATACCTATCCTTGTGGGATGTATAACTGCAATATTCCTTTTAACCGGATGTAAAAGTCCTGCGGTAATAAGCGAAACGGTCAAAGACGATGAAATCGAAGAGAGTGTTTCGGCATACCGGTCGGTTATAGTTGAAGTACAAACGGGTACAGAGAAAGCACAACCGGCTATCGAAGAAGTACAACCGGTTATTGAAGATATACAACCAATAGCAGAAGACGTAAGGACCCGCCGTCCGGAACCCGAGTCAATAATCGGCTACTACTCGGTTCAGGTCGGCGCCTTTACAGATGCACTGAATGCGAATAACGCACTCCGGAAGATCAGGCAGCGATTTGATCTCGAGGCACGGTACGATTATGATCCCGTCGAACAATTATATAAAGTAACCATCGGCAGATTTGCCGAGTATGAATACGCGCAAACATTTCGTGACCGGATTATGCACGACTATCCCGGTGATTATATCGACGCCTGGATTGTCGATATGGCACAACGTAAATACGAAACTAAACAATAATACTTATGCGACCTTTCTCTATACTTTTTTTAGGAGCTGTGTTTGCAATCATCATCCACGGATGTGCTCCGCGTGAGGTTATCAAAGAAACACCTGACGACCATTTTGTTGATGCCCTGCATGAATATGAGCGTGAGTTCGATCCCTCACACTATAATGCACCTTTTCAATTGCGTGAAGAGGAAAATGAGAGGTCAGATGTAGATCGTGGGCGCCTTCCCTTGCCGGATCCGGAAGAAACCGCGACAACCGAATTTATGCAGGGTTTCAGGATACAACTCTATTCATCTTCGGACATGGAAACCGTACAGGAAGTGGTTCATATTGCAGACTCCATATTTACGG
>SLQE01000416.1 GCA_007131635.1 Bacteroidota bacterium
ACAAAGAACGCGTTATACCGTCGGGTTAAAAACGATCTCAATAATATCGTCATGACCGCGCTCGATCCCGATCCACAGAACAGATATCAGTCGGCCGAGCAGTTACTGCGCGATCTTGAACGGCATATCGGGGGTTACCCGGTAAGCGCCAGACCGCAGACACCGGCATATCGTTTGAAAAAACTGGTCATACGAAATAAAATCGCATCGGCTATCTCAGCCGTTTTCATGATCACTGTCGTAGTATTCATTATTCTGTTATCGCGGCAGGTGAAAGTAACTCAGAATGAACGTGATCAGGCACAAAAAGAACGAGACATAGCGCAGGCGGTTACCGGTGTATTTCAAGAGATGTTTCAAACGACGAATCCTTTTTCACAGCATTCGTACGATCCGGATACGTTATCCGTAAAGCAGTTTGTGCTGCTAAACAAGGATCAGATACTTTCCGGCTTCGATGATACACCGGAAGTCAAATCGCCGTTACTGACCACGTATGCGAGCGTTCTCAATAGTCTGAACGAAACGGATGAAGCAATAGCGCTGCTCGAAGAAGCGCTGCAACTATCCGGAATGAACGCATCCCTTTCAGGTAACCGTCCGATCATACTATCCGGTCTGGCATACGCCTACGGGCAAAAGCGAAATTTTGAACCCGCATTCGCATACATAAACGAAGCAATTGAAGAACTCCGGCAGAAACCCTATGAATACGGTAAGGACCTCCATAAAGCAATTTTTCAGTTATCAATGTTATATTCGGAAACGGGTAAAAATTCAGAGGCGCTTGAACTTCAACAGGAAGTTGAAGAATACTTCCGTTTGAATGGTGACACACTATCGGTCGAAGCCGGGATCCTGTTCAATAGTTTAGCGATTACCTGGCAACGACTGAGCCGGTATCCGGAATCTCTTTCATATTATGAAAAATCATTATCGACTCGCCTGAGCAATTTCGGAGAGGAGCACCCATCGGTGGCACAGGCATATATAAACATGAGTAGTCTCCTGGGCCATATGGAAGAATACCAAAGGCAGGAGACTCTGTTAAAAAAAGCGATAGACATACTTGAAGGTCAACTTGATGAGTCCCACCCAACGCGGATTCTCGCACACAGACAGCTGGCATCGAATTACAGACGAACCGGACGCTATGATGAAGCCAAAGAAGTATTTGAATATCTGATAAAAATACTCGAAATCGATGCACCCCCCCGCCCTTTATCTGTTGCATATCATTCCTATATTTCATTATTGATAGACATGGATATCCTGGACGAAGCGGAAAATTATGCACTTAAAAATATTACATTGGCAGAACAGATTACCGAAGATCCATTTGCGCGTCCCATAACGAAAACGAGTCTTGCCGACATACATTTCCGAAAAGGATATTACGAACAGGCAGGAGACCTCTATAGTGAGGTAATACGCGAGTTTGAAACTTTTCTTCAGGACGGACACATACGATTTGCAGGACCGTTGATGAACCTGGGCGAAACAATGTACAATCTTAAAAGATCCGAAGAAGCCATCATACATTGGAAGCGGGCGTTTATCATATATGAGAATAATTTCGGGCACGAGCACGCGAGCACCCGCAGATCGGCATCCCGCTTAGCAGATTATTATGAAGAAATCGGAAACAATGAATTAGCGGACAGGTACCGGGGTATCTCGAAGGACATCGGAGAATCCCTGTAATTATCCGATATCATATTACATTGCCTGCGTAACATCGAAAAGTTTTTGATATCAGATCCGAGACTACCGTACCAACATCAACTTTTTCACCGCTGTATATTTCCCTGCTGTAATACGATACATATAGAGTCCGCTCGGCAGACTTTCTGCCTGAAACTGCGCAGTATAATATCCCGCCTGCTGCTGCCCATCCACAAGCACCACGACCCGCTGACCCAGCATATTGTACACTTCGAGCAGAACGTATGTCTCTGCAGGAATTTCATACCGTATTACCGTCGTCGGATTGAACGGGTTCGGGTAATTCTGATGGAGCAGATACTCAGTGGGAAGACCACCCGATAGCATTGCCGAAGTAGGCGTTGATGTCGTAAAGCGTCTGACATCACTCCAGTCACTAACGATGTTATTGTTATGAGCTTTCACGCGCCAGTAAAAAGTTGTTTGGGGATCGAGGTATGATACCACAATCAATGTATCGGAAGTGATTGCAGTAAAATGCGGATACTCAAACGATTCACCGCTGAGAGACACCTGCACGGAGTAACTGTCTGCGTCTGCGACAGAATACCAGCCGAGAGTGACCGAATATCCTTCGATCTCTTCACCGTCGGCGGGACTCACAAGCTGCGGTGCAGCTAATCCCTGAAATTCATAAGCACCCATATCGATTCTGTCTTGCCGGACGCGCGGGTTGCCGTCGGGATCAGTCGGCAGGCCATGAACGGCAGGAAAAAGAGCAAGATCCGTATCAGGGTCTCCGGCATTGATCGCGGGGCTGCCCGGAAGCAGACGTACATCTCCATTACTTGCGGGTGCATCGAGCGGATCGGGGGTTTGAACAAACATAGGGTCGGTATCGATGTTGTTACCGCCGTCTACGCCGATAGCATCATTCCAGTTCTCTCCGCTGCCTCCGGAGTTGGCTAAGAGACTGTAAGATACAGTGGATATGGAAGATGAGCCATTAGCTATTGAGGCAAAAGGAGAAGCACTGTTATTTTCAGCCATATTGTTCCAGATAATTACATTGCTCAATGTCAGGTTACTGTTTTCGACATTATACATTGCCCCACCTATTGCAGCCCGGTTGCCGCTGAATGTTACGTTCGTAAGATTGACAATGCTTTCACTATTATACATCCCGCCGCCCGGTCCCATCCCTTCATCGGCATAATTCCCGAGGAACACCGAGCCGGTCAGTGTAACGGTACTGTTTTCATTATACATTCCGCCGCCGATACCATTGACACGGTTTCCGGAAATCATAACGCTCGTCAGAATGGGGGAACTGTTATTATTGTATATTGCACCTCCGTTGATTGCGGTATTCCCGTCGAATGTAACATTGTTCAACGACGGAAATGCAAGACCATTCGACATCCCCCCGCCGTCACCCTGTGCTGTGTTATTTATTATCGATACATTGCTCAATACAGGGGCGCTGCCGTTGATATTGGACATGCCGCCTCCGTTTTCGGCGGTGTTCCCGTCAAAAATAACTTTTTCCAGTAATGGGGAACTATCCCTGTTGAACATCCCTCCGCCGTCGACGGCAGTATTTTCGCTGAATATTACACCGTTAAGCACCGGGTTACTTCGAATGTTAAACATCCCACCGCCCTGTGCGGAAGCTGAATTACCGGTGATAATACAGTTTCTGATTGTCGGGCTGCTGTCGATGATGTATATTCCACCGCCGCGCGAGAGCGGATTTGCGACGGTGCCGATACCGCCGGTAATGGTAAATCCTTCAAGAATGCTCCCGGGACCTTCCCCGCCGGTGAAACTGACAACACTCGTTTCTAACCCTGTCGCATCTATAATAGTCGCCTCCGGCCCGTCGGAAGAGCGCAGATGAATGGCTTTACCTTTGAAGTCAATTGCCTCTTTGTACGTACCCGGCGGAATGATAATAACATCACCGTCCGATGCAGCATCGATTGCCGGCTGGATGACGGGACCCTGCTCACCTGTACCCAGCAGATTGATAAGATAGGAACCATCGTTCGCTGTGATCGTCAGTGAAGCCGCTCTCGAACCGAGATCTTCCGGTGAAAAGGTAAGACTGCCCGTTATCGAACCTCCCGGCGCGAGGGACGCACTCGCCAAATTAGACGTAAATTCCGATGCGTTGACACTGTCGAAACCGAATGCCGGTAAAGTAAGTTGAAATGATCCATTATTTTTAATCGTGAATAAAAAACTTGCATTTTCGTCTACAATAACATTGCCGAAATCGAAGTCGCCGTTATGGGGGATGAAATCATTATTGATAAGAACTTCCATCCCGAACGGAGGAATGTCGTCTCCCTGATATTCGTACGCACCCATATCGATTCTGTTATGTCGAAGCCGCCGGTTACCGTCGAGATCGAGCGGATCCCCGAATAGATTGATAAGATAGAGTGAGAAATCGGTAGCCGGATCGCCGGCATTGATCGCGGGACTGTCTTTAAGCAAACGCAAATCACCGGTATCGACGAACATCGGATCGAGATCCATATTATTACCTCCGTCTGTGCCGGTTGTATTATTCCAGTTTTCTCCGCTGCCGCCCGAGTGTTCGATAAGACTGTATGATATGTCGGAGACGGAAGAACCTTCATTCACTATTGATTGTGCAGGTGACGGGGTATCGGTAAAGATTCGGTTATTCCATATAATCGAATTGGTTAAAGTAAGAGCGCTGTTGTTATTATTGTATATGCCACCGCCGAGAATCGTCGTCTCGTTATCGCTGATCGTACCGTTGATAATAGCAACGGCGCTTGCTGTGTTATATAATCCTCCGCCCCGCGTTGCAGAGTTACGGTTCAATAACACATTTATCAACGCGGGATCACTTCCGGTTATGTGCATCCCCCCACCATTACCATTTGCCTGATTTTCTATGAATCGAACATTACGAAGCGTAGCATCGCTATTACTGAGAAGCATCCCCCCGCCATTGTCAGCCGTATTATTAACAAAATCCACGACATTGAACGTCGGTGTACTATTACTGTTGTACATTCCGCCCCCCGAGCTTGCTGAATTTCCGTCGAAGATTACATTATTGAATTCGGGAGAGCCGCCGAGATTGTACATGCCACCGCCGTCGGAACTTGCCGTGTTATTTCTGTTAGAGACATTGG
>SLQE01000070.1 GCA_007131635.1 Bacteroidota bacterium
TTGAGAAAATTATGTTTTTATTTCTTGTTTTAGTATCTTTAGAATCACTTCACTCCTGGGCTTATGTAAAAAGTGTTGAGTGGAGTATTTTTGTAGAATTTTTTGTTTTAGGTCAATATCTTACATTTGGTGTGTTAGCGCTACTGACATTATTTTTCATATTAAGATTACGGTTTATATCTACTGTACAAGGCGAATTTTATGAGCACCAATTGGTTTCTCACCCTCAACGTATTACTCGTTGGCGTGATTGGGTTGATAATTTTGTTCTATCTTATATTTTTAACACGCAAACGCTTGTTGGCCGCTTACTTGCACCGGGAAAAGGAAAACAGCAATAAGGAGACTATCTGGAAAAGATTTTTATGGTGGTTGTTTAAAATTAAATCGCATTCCAATAACAAATGATTAATACCAATGACTAAAGCAAAATCTACAACAAGGAAAGGCTCATCAGCCGCAGAACAACAGCTTGAATATCCTATCATCGGGAGGAGCAAAACCGTCCAGCTTTTAATCAAACAGATTAAACGGCTGGGAAAAGGAAATGAAGACGTTCTGATCATAGGCGAAGCAGGTGTCGGAAAGGGAGCAGTCGGAAGAAACATCCACGCAGAACAGAACCGGCGTGATGATAGCTTAACGCTTACATCACTTAATCTCGCTGTTATCGACGATAAGGAACTCGGGTCAATCCTGTTCGGACATGAACAGGGAACAACCGGTTACCAAAGTACATCACACAAAGGACTCGCGGAATCCTCACGGGGTGGTACTCTTCTGGTGGAGGAAATTGAGGGGGCAAGTCTTCGTAATCAGATGAAAATCCTGAAATTTATTAAAGAGCGAAAGAGTGGACATAAAAAGGATGATTCGGATTATCGGTTGATCATTACGACCAAAAGCGATCCTCTCGATCTTCGTGAAAAAAATAAAATTCTCGAAGAACTTGCCGACGAATTGTCTACGTTTGAGCAGATAGAAGTTCCGCCGCTTCGGGAACATCCCGAAGACATACCGTTACTCGTTGAGCATTTCACACAGGAAGCCTGTCGTGAACTCGGTCTCGAGGAACCAATCATTGATATCAATGCGATCGATGTTCTTGTTCGTCAACGATGGAAAGAAAATATCCGCGAGTTGAAATCAGTGATCGATAGATCAGTGCTATTTTCGACCGGTGGTATGTTTACGTTGCCGCCGGAACTGACCGACGAGAAAACCGAAGTTGTCAAGATGATAAACAACATACTCACCGGTCAGGAATTCGAAATCAACAAGTCGCTCGATATTATCGAACGCGGTATTGTGGAACGGGCACTCGAGAGATTCGGTTTTAATCAATCGAAAGCTGCACAATTTCTCGGTATGACTGAGCAAACGTTGCGCTATCGTTTGAAACGACTTGGACTGGTTGCGTCAAGGCAACGGAATTCGTAGACCGCATTTCTATCGATTTTCCGCGTAGAATTTGTACCCGGCATAGACAGCAAGAGCACACGCGCGCTCCTTTCTGTGCCGGGTATCTTTTTACAGATGGACATTGAAGCCGAACCCCCAATAATCGGCCTTCTCGTCGAATAACATACCGTGAACATTATATCCATTATAGTATGAAAGAAACAAATCAAATCCGCGTCCGAACCGGTGGCCCAACTTAATACCTGCTTGAAACGATGTGTTTAAGTTCCATCCCGCTATATCTACCAATCGCACATCTATCGCAGCATAGGGAGTCACATAATCATAACCCATCGGTACAAATATTTCATATCCGCTCTGGAATTCGACCCGGCTGATCATATCCGGTGTGAGATTTATGTTATATTGCAGGCCGCCGTACCATCGATGAATGACTGATCCATTCATTTGATGCGAAAAAACCAGTTCAAAAAATTCCCTGCTATATATAATAGGATCACGTCCGTTGCGCCAGCCACCCTCTTCTGCGTCGAAATGACCGTCGACAAAATGTGCGCTGATATGGGTAAACCGAAATCTTCCGGATGTCGTGGCTGCATCGACGGTCTGACTGTATGAAATATTTATTCCAAAGAAATAATCGGATGCTATAACAGGAAAGTACATATTATCCCAGCTCTTCAACAGCGTGTAGGTAAAAAAATCAACTCCTATTCCGATTGCGCCTGAACGATAATTTCGTGATAACAAATCGATGGAACTTCCGATGTCGAGTCGAATATTATTTTCATTACCGTAAAAAATGAAACCGACTCTCGGTTCGTAAATACTTGCAACGGCGGGGCGAAAGGTTAAACCGCTTTGAAGCCATTGCCATTTTGTTTGTTCTCCGGATGTTTCACCTGCGGAAGCAGGAATACTAACTACAATGATGCAAAGAAAATATAAGATACAATTATTTCTCATACTGTCTGTCTTTCCATATCACTTTTTTACGAAAGAGAACCTGAAAAGGGAGGAGTAAAACGTATATGATGTACAATATTTCGAAAAGAAAGATGTACCGGTATAATCTCTTGCTTTTGAATGTTGACAGGGTTTTAAATACGAATATGGAATCCATGCCGGTTTTGACTGAGAATGCGGCTAGTGCGGGAATAAAACCGGTGATCGGGAAGAATATAATAAGTGCGTGTAGCAAAAAAACGGGGATAAATATTAAAAAATCGACCGGTTTCATGTCGCTGCTGCCCGTTGCCCACCTATGTTTTTGCCGGAAAAGTGCGTGAGGATCGGGACAGGGATTACTCTCCACCAGGGTTTCGGGATCCAAAGGGAATCGTATTTTCCACTTTCCTGTTTGTTTGACGGCGTGAACGAGAATATAATCCTCGGTTACGCTGAATGGAAGTTTTTCATAACCACCGGTGTCGTCATATGCCTCTTTCCGCACGCATAGATTATTACCGACTGCGGTTACCGGTTTTTGTAACCCCGTTACAGCAGCCGCAATCGAATACAGGAAAAACCAGTCGAGTGCCTGCATACCGGTAAACCAATTCCTTGACCGAAGTTTTGTAAAACCGCCCACAATCCCCGTTTGATCGTCGAAATATGAAACCTGCTTCCGGATCCATTGAGGAGGAACGCGGCAATCTGCATCGGTGAAGAGATAAATTTCTCCCGATGATCTTTTAATACCTTCGGCGAGTGCATTTGCCTTGCCCCGCATATGCAGAGATTCCATTTCAACCACAACATACAAGACATTATGGTGATTTTCTGCATAACGTTGCATGATCTCGCCGGTATTATCCGTCGATGAATCGTTCACGAGAATGATTTCACGGAGATCTTCGGGATAGTCGCTCTCCAGTAATGATTGGATACAGGATTCTATCGAGCTCTCTTCGTTTCGTCCTGCGACAATGACGGAAACTTTTGGAGTATCTTTCGATAAGGGGTGAACTCGCGTGCGTCTGATGCCGAAGAGCAGCACACTGAGTTGTAAACAATAGATGCCTGTCAGAATAAAAAGAATTGTTTCAATCATATAAGCAAGGTTACATTAACTCTAAGTATAAGAAATTCGCTGGTGGCATTCAACAATATATTGATTCGTTTTAAATAATCAATTATCTTATCGGTATACTTTAAAATACATAAAAATGTTTAATTTACAATGACAAGCAAGCGCCAGTATGAAACCTCTGATCATAGGCATTGCCGGCGGATCGGGATCCGGAAAAACTACCGTTACAAATAAGATTATCGAAAATTTAGATGAGGATAAAATCACCGTTATCCAGCATGATTCGTATTACAGGGATATATCATATTACGACGGTGCCGATCCGTCGACGATTAATTTCGATCATCCCGACTCTCTCGAAACATCGCTGATCATCGATCATATACACAAATTTAAAAAAGGAGAGTCGATTGAGCAGCCGATCTATAATTTCACTACGCATTCGCGGATGGATGAGAAGAGGGTCATTAAGCCGCGTGATTTTCTGATCATCGAAGGGATCCTGCTTTTTGCCGAGAAGGAGCTCCGGGACTTAATGGACACTAAAATTTATGTCGATACCGATGACGATGAACGGCTGATCAGACGACTCAGGCGCGACACCATTGAGCGGGGAAGATCTCTGGATTCCGTTATTAATCAATATATTAAAACGGTCAAACCGATGCACCTTGAATTTGTTGAACCTTCGAAACGGTGGGCGGATATCATCATTCCGAATGGCGGTGAAAATAACGTTGCAATCGATATGGTTGTATCCAGGATAAAATTCCTTTATACTTCCGGCCCGATAAGCGGGTGATATCTTTCTAATGTTTTACCGGCTAAGGATTTCGGTTGATTTACCGTCGGTACCATTCTTGCTTATTACTATCAAATATGGTATCTTGTACTTCAATATGTACATTTTTGTAGTTAAAATCGAGGTTTAGTTCCATTGCATACAAGAAGTCGAAAAGGAGCACATCCGTCACCTAATCCTGTGTTACAACACTTCAATAAATCAGTTTTGACAAACGGGATTCGTGTCGTCAGCGAATATATACCTACTGTACGCTCAGTTTCGGTTGGATTATGGATAGATGTAGGTTCGCGGGACGAGGGGGCGGGGAAGAACGGCATCTCTCATTTTCTGGAGCACATGGTATTCAAAGGGACACAGCGACGGAACATGCGGCAGATTGCGCAGAGCATAGAATCCATCGGCGGGTATATCAATGCGTTTACCACAAAAGAACATACCTGTTTTTACGCCCGTGTCCTCGATGAACATATTGAAAAAGCGGTCGACGTTATTACCGATCTGGTAAAAAATCCCGTTTTTCACCCGAAGGAAATTACAAAAGAAAAATTTGTCGTACTGGAAGAATTAAAGCAAATAGAAGACGATCCGGACGACCTGATACACGATTATCTCGACAGAGTCCTCTATTTCCCTCACCCGTTGGGAGAACCGATTATCGGGAGTTCCGATAGCATCCGGCAGATCGAGCGGGAAGATCTATTTACCCATCTGAATAATAACTACACACCCGATAAAATGGTTCTTGCTGCCGCGGGAAATATTGATCACGAAACGTTTGTCCGTTACGCGGAGAAGTATATAGGATCGCTTGAGCGCAGATCACATACAAACGGTCAATCCCGTTTACCGAACAGGCGCAGCAAGTATGTGGAAATAAAGAAACCGATTCAACAGGCATATATTTGTATGGGTAACAAAACCTTCGGTATCCACAGTAAATACCGGTATCCGCTACTGGTGCTCAATGCGTTACTTGGCGATGGTATGAGTTCGAGATTGAATCAGGTCATACGAGAAAAACATGGGTTAGCATATAACACATATTCTTTCGTTAATCTGCTTCGGGATACCGGCTTATTCGGCGTATACGTGGGAACCGATTCGGAAAAAATTAATAAAACAATGGATGTACTCCACAGGGAATTCGAAAAATTACAAGATAAACCTGTATCACGAGCCGAACTCAGAAGAACGATTTCCCAGATAAAAGGAAATATGATGCTTGGGCTTGAAAATATGTCGAGCCGTATGATGCGGATCGGTTCGGGTGAATTATATTTCAAAAAGTACACAACGCTCGACACAATATTAAAAAAAATAAATGAAGTTACGTCCGAAGAACTCCGGTCTGTAGCCCGGAAAGTACTCGATGTGAGCAAGTTTTCCACTGTTGTATTTAAACCCTCCACACCATTAACATAATAGTCCGAATAGTATTACTCGAATAAGGACAGGAGATAGAAAACAATGATAATAGGCGTTCCAAAAGAAATAAAAAGTCAGGAAAACAGAGTTGCACTGGTTCCTGCCGGTGCTCAGCAACTTACCGAACATGGTCACAAAGTTCTTGTAGAAACTCAGGCAGGTGTCGGAAGTGGTTTTTCCGATCAAGATTATACGGAGGTGGGAGCCGAGATTATTTCTACGGCGGGGGAAGTATACTCTCAGGCAGAGATGATAATGAAAGTGAAAGAACCTATCGGCCCTGAATATCAACTTGTACGGGAAGGACAGATTATTTTTACGTATTTTCACTTTGCCGCAAGTCGTGAATTAACTGAAGCAATGCTGGCATCCCGATGCGTGGGTATTGCGTATGAGACAGTACAGAGCGCGGATAAATCTCTGCCATTACTGATCCCGATGAGTGAAGTTGCCGGTCGAATGGCAGCACAGGAAGGAGCGAAATATCTTGAACGCACCCAGGGCGGACGGGGAGTGTTACTCGGCGGCGTACCCGGTACAGATCCGGCGGACGTTGCCGTCATAGGCGGTGGTATTGTGGGTACAAACGCAGCAAAAATTGCAGCCGGTCTCGGTGCGCGCGTAACCATCCTCGATACAAATCTATATCGATTGAGGTATCTTGATGATGTCATGCCGAAAAACATTACAACGATGATGTCAAATCCGTATACCATAAAAAAGGCGATATTGAAGGCGGATCTGGTTATCGGTGCGGTACTTATACCGGGTGCAAAGGCTCCCAGTCTCATTACACGGGATATGTTAAAAGATATGAAGAAAGGTGCGGTTGTTGTCGATGTGAGTGTCGACCAGGGCGGCTGTATTGAAACATGCAAACCCACAACGCACGATAATCCAACATACGTCATCGATGATGTTGTACACTATTGTGTCGCAAATATGCCCGGTGCCGTTCCGGTTACGTCAACGGTTGCCCTCACGAATGCAACCTTGCCCTATGCTCTCGAAATTGCCGACCGCGGATATGAAGATGCGATTCTGTATAATGATGAGATTAAGTTGGGTCTGAATGTACTGGACGGTAAAGTAACATATAAAGGGGTTGCCGAAGCTTTTGATTTGGATTATTACCCGCCGGAGGATTTACTGCGTAAGGCATAGAGTTTAGCTGATTAATTACAGAGATAATATCAGAAGAGATAGTGGAAGAATATGGTGACAATTACGATTAACGGAAAACAATATCAGGTTGATGAAAATCAAACGATTTTGCAGGCTGCCGTCGAGCTTGGTATCGAAATTCCATACTTTTGCTGGCATCCCAAGCTAACGGTTTCCGGAAACTGCAGGATGTGTCTGGTGGAAGTAGAAAAAATGCCGAAGCTGGTCATCGGATGTATGACAAAAGTGGCCGACGGCATGGTTGTACATACGGCGAATGACCGGGTGATAGAGGCACGACAGGCAATCATGGAATTCCTGTTGATAAATCATCCTCTTGATTGCCCTATTTGCGATGAAGCCGGTGAATGTAAATTGCAGGATTACGCTTATAACTACAGCCGGGGTGTGAGCAGGTTCGACGAAACAAAGGTGCATAAACCGAAACGCGTTCCGCTCGGACCGAAAGTTCTGTTCGATGCGGAACGATGTATCCTCTGTTCAAGATGCATCAGATTTTGCGAGGAGGTCGCCGGAAAACCACAGCTCCATTTTGTTCAGCGTGGTGATCATACAACAATTGAAACTTTTCCCGGCGAAGAGCTTGATAATCCGTATTCTATGAATGTCATCGATATATGCCCGGTCGGCGCTCTGACTAGCCGCGACTTCAGATTCCGGTCCCGCGTCTGGGAGATGGCGTCTACCGAAAGCATTTGTGTGGGCTGTGCGCGCGGTTGCAATACGTATCTCTGGACCCGTAATAATGAGGCTATGAGATTAACCCCACGTATCAACGAATCGGTAAACTCACACTGGATGTGTGACTACGGGAGATTGGAAACTTTCAAGTTTGTCAATGAGGACATCCGGTTACAGGAACCGATGATAAAACAAGACGGGAAGCACATTGTCGTATCATGGGATCAAGCTATCGAAACCGCTGCCCGGCGTTTAAAGGATTTTAAGCCGAAAGAGATTGCAGTGATTGCTTCACCGTACACGACAAACGAAGATAATTACATACTGCAAAAATTTGCGCGTGAGATGACAAAGGCGGTTAGTATTGACTATCCCGATCATATCAAAGATGGTGATGAAGACGATATACTTATCCGAGCCGATAAGACACCGAATAGCACGGGTCTTAAGCTGCTCGGTATCCGCGGAGACGGGAAGAAGACCGGTATCCCGGAAATGATGCAGGCAGTGAAAGAGAAAAAAATTAAGTGTCTCATAGTTATGGCGGAAGATGTTGCTTCGGATCCCGCGTACGAAAAAGTACTCTCGAATGCTGAGTTACTGATCGTGCATACCTGGAGTCACAACAAAACAACGGCACTTGCGGATATCATATTCAGCGCATCGACATACGCAGAAATGCACGGCACCATGACAAACTTCGAGGGTATGGTGCAGCAGATAAAACCCGCGATAATTACGAAGGGTCAGAATCGGGCGCTCGAGGGATTGAACATGAGTCGATGGGATAAATTTGGCACTCAATATGACAAGTGGGGACGCGGTCCAAGGAGAAATGCCCGTCCGGGATGGGAAGTCTTCTCACAACTTGCAAATGCTATGGGCGGTAAATTTCGGTATCAATCGGCAGAAGATGTGTTCCGGGAAATTACCGAAAAGATCCCTGCCTTTAAAGGATTATCGTATCAAAGCATCGGCAGGCTGGGTGCGAAGGCTCCGGTTAAAGAGAAAATCGGTGTATAATTTTAATAAACTTTAAGATTTCATAAACATGAAAAATCAATGGAAACACTGATTATAGCATTTATAAAAATTGTAATCGTGACGCTGGTCTTATTAACCGCCGTTGCATATTCGGTCTATGCAGAGAGACGTGTCAGTGCGTTTATTCAGGATAGGCTCGGGCCGAACAGGGTAGGACCCTTTGGTTTGTTACAACCGATAGCTGATGTGGTGAAACTGGTCTTTAAAGAAGCTATAGTCCCGAGAGATGCAAATAAACCCTTGCACGATCTCGCACCTGTTATTTCCTTAACGGTTGCACTTGCCACGTTTGCGGTCATTCCATTTGGAAATACAATTCAACTTTTCGGGAGGGAAATTAAGCTTATCATTGCCGACGTGAATATCGGGGTTTTATATATATTGGCATTCTCCTCGATAAGTGTCTATGGAATCGCACTGGCCGGCTGGTCTTCAAATAATAAATATTCGCTCATGGGAAGTTTGCGTTCATCGGCGCAGATGGTAAGTTACGAATTATCATTAGGACTCTCGGTCGTGGGTGTCATTCTGGTTACAGGATCCCTGCGACTCGATCAGGTTGTCCTGAATCAGACGAATTATCTCCTTGGAGTCATTCCTGCCTGGAATTGCTTTGTTCAGCCGATCGGATTTATTACGTTCGTTGTCGCGGCATTTGCCGAAACGAACCGGCAGCCTTTCGATTTACCCGAAGCCGAACCGGAACTTGTCGGCGGATTTCACACGGAATATTCGGGTTTGAAGTTCGGTCTGTTTTTCCTCGCCGAATATGCTCACATGATCGTGGCAAGTGCTGTCATTACGACACTCTATCTCGGTGGTTGGCATCTGCCGTACATAGATTTTCTCGATCTTGCACCGATGCTTATGAGTATAATCGGTATTTTGACATTTGCAACAAAAGTGATATTAGTGTTGTTATTCATGATAGTCATTCGCTGGACCATTCCCAGATTCCGGTACGATCAACTTATGTCGCTGGGCTGGAAGGTGATGTTCCCGATGGCACTTTTAAATATATTTATTACCGGATTACTGTTACTTATTTTTAGTTAATGTTTCTCCGGATGTATAATCAGTTGATAGGAATGCATAATGAAAGATAATGGATCTGTAAAGAGGGTAATCAGAAAAGAAGATCTCACATTTTTGCAAAAAGCGTATATAACCGAAATAGCCAAGGGCTTGCGGTTGACCATCGGTAAAATATTTCAACCGAAATTTACGCATAATTATCCCGATGAACCGTGGCCGTTTCAACCTTCATTCCGCGGTCGGCCGGTACTTGTTGAGGAGGACGGTATTGAGCGGTGCGTTGCCTGCGGATTGTGTTCCCGGGTGTGTCCATCACTGGCGATTGAAGTGCAGGCCTCGGAGACGGAGTTGGAGAAAGAAAGATATCCTATACGATTTGAAATTAATATGATAAGATGTATCTTCTGTGGTTTTTGCGAAGAAGTATGTCCCGAGGAAGCTATCGTGATGAGCGATGAATACCTTTTGGCTTTCTATCAATCCAGAGACGCCATATACGGAAAAGACAAACTTTTAATGTCCACCGAGAGATTGGCAAAACGACTTGAGTTCCTGAGGGAAAACAGATAAACTCGGTGATCAACGCGTATACGTAGTTCTTAAATTTTGTTTATTATTTGTACCGACGCACGGGTAAAAGCAAAGAACAAATCTTAGTTAAAAAAACGAATCCCGATCCCGATGCTTTGTGAAGATGTATTGTAATGACTGTACAACCTCGTATCAGTATTCTATTCACATTGCAGGAGGATCACCATGCTGTCCCGAACAATTACCTGTGCCACATACGGCATCGACGCCCATCTTGTCGAAGTCGAATCGAGTGTCGAATCCGGATCATTTCTATTTAATATGGTTGGCTTACCCGACAGCGCAGTGCGCGAAAGCCGGGAGCGTGTAATAGCGGCCATTAAAAACTCGGGATATGCTTTTCCGTTTCGCCGGCTGACCGTTAATTTAGCACCCGCAGATTTAAAAAAGGAGGGTTCATCATACGATCTCCCCATTGCAATCGGTATCCTATCATCGAGCGGTCAACTGGAATCCGATATACTTGAGTCGCACGCGATTATCGGTGAATTAATGCTCGACGGTACCGTCCGTCATGTACATGGCGTGTTGCCCATCGCAGCCGAGGTGAAGCGGAAAGGATTGCGCGGGATTGTCCTTCCGAAAGAGAACGCCAAAGAAGCCGCGATGGTAGAAGGAATACATGTCTATCCGGTTGCAACGCTTCACGAGGCATTCGATATCCTTGCCGGCGAATATAACATGATAGAACCATTCACGGTCAATCTCGACGAAGTATTCAGACTCGAGCAAAAGTATACCTTCGATTTTAAGGACGTCAAAGGTCAGGAGAATGTAAAAAGAGCGCTGGAGGTAGCTGCATCGGGTGGTCATAACATTATTATGATTGGTCCTCCGGGTTCGGGAAAAACCATGCTCGCGAAGAGAATTCCTACCGTTCTCCCCCCACTTACATTTGAGGAAGGTATAGAAACCACAAAAATACATTCTGTAGCCGGCTATTTGCCCCCCGATACGGCGCTCGTTGCCACCCGACCGTATCGTTCGCCGCATCATACCATATCCGATGCCGCACTCGTCGGCGGAGGTACCTATCCCCGGCCGGGAGAGGTATCGCTTGCGCATAACGGAGTTTTGTTCCTGGATGAACTCCCGGAGTTTAAAAAAAATGTACTTGAAGTATTGCGTCAACCCCTTGAAGACGGCAAAGTAACGATAAGCAGGTCAAAACTTTCGGTCGACTACCCGGCAAACTTTATGCTTGCATCCGCGATGAACCCCTGCCCATGCGGTTACTATACCGATCCGAACAACGAGTGTACGTGTACAACTATACAAATCCAGAGATATATGGCAAAAATATCAGGTCCGTTACTCGACAGGATCGATATTCATATCGAGGTTCCCGCCGTGAAATATAAAGAGCTTGCAAGCAAGGAGTTAGGGGAGTCATCCGCGACTATTCGGGAGCGCGTCGGCCGGGCACGGCAATTGCAAACGGAACGCTTTAAAAACAGAAAAGGAATGTATTGTAATGCCAATATGGGATCAAAAGAAATACGTGAATTTTGTTGTATCGATAGCGCCGGTGAAGAATTATTAAAAATGGCGATTACAAAACTTGGTCTATCTGCGCGCGCATATGATCGCATCCTGAAAGTAGCCCGGACCATAGCCGATCTTAGTGGTGCGGAATCCATCCGCCCTGAACATATTAGCGAAGCCATTCAATACCGTAGTCTGGACAGGAATTTATGGGTGTAACTGTGTATTTTTTTTACACCCTAAACCTGGAAGTTTTCCTGTTTCCGGTAAATGACTCCTGTCATATTTATTAAAAATAAAAAATAACAGGAAAACTGTACGAAATTTACGCATTTTCCGTCGGTTTTAATTGGAACGAATATTGTATATATATAAAGTGTAGAATAATTTCGCATAAATTATGGCTAATTTGCAGCAATTGGAACACGAATATGGAACTAGCAGCTAAAAAGAAAGCTGAATCGACGAAAGATAAACGTAAGAAGCTGGTCGATGCCACAATGCGGCGACACGGTCACGCATCACATGCCCTTATTGAGACATTACACTCAGTACAGGAAGTGTACGGGTATTTGGATGATGATGCCCTTCACTATGTTGCCCAAGAACTTCGGGTACCGCTCAGTAAAGTCTATGGCGTGGCTACCTTCTATCACTTTTTCACCCTGAAACCTCAGGGTGAACACACCTGTGTAATTTGTACCGGAACGGCATGCTATATTAAAGGAGTACCGGCGATATTACACGCGATAAAAGAAAATTATAATGTTGATGCAGGGGACACATCCGATGACGGGAAATTATCTGTACTGACTGCCAGATGTATCGGCTCGTGCGGGTTGGCACCGGCAGTGGTACTGGACGGGGAAGTAACAGGAAAGCTCGAACCCGATACACTAATCGAACGAATTGGGAGCATGATAAAAAATGACGCATGAAGAATTTATTCAGCTAGGTGAAGAGCAAAGGAAAAAGAACGAACAATATAAGCATTCTATTGATGTTTGTGTTGCGGCGGCCTGTGTCTCGATGCAGAGCGATAAGATCAAAAAATCTATAGAAGATGAAGTGAAGAAAAAAGAACTCGGTACAAGCTGCCGGATCCGCGGAGTCGGGTGCATGGGGTTATGCGCCGAGGGACCTTTGATCAATATAGATAACGGGAAATCACTCTACTGTAACGTGAAAGAAGAGGATGCTCAGGAGATTGTCAGTGCTATAGATAAAGAACCGGTTGAACGCCTTAAACTCTCCGCTGATGTACCATTTTTTAATCGTCAGCTAAAAATCGCATTGGAAGACAGCTGCAATGTTGATACCGAGAGTTTAGATGATTACCTGGCGCAAGACGGTTATGAAGCTCTATTCGATGTACTCACGAAGATGTCACCCGGTGAGGCTTTGCAGGAAGTGGTGAAGAGCGGGTTACGGGGAAGAGGCGGCGGCGGATACCCTACGGGTTTAAAGTGGAGCACGGTCCAGATCGCGGTTACTGATAAGAAATATGTTATTTGCAATGCCGATGAAGGTGATCCGGGTGCTTTTATGGATCGGGCGATGCTTGAAAGTAATCCGCATAAAATACTCGAAGGGATGGCTATAGCCGGTTATGTGGTCGGAGCAGATCAGGGGTATATCTATATCAGAGCGGAGTATCCATTAGCGATTAAACGGCTGCGTAATGCAATTAAGCAGGCTGAGAGAAAAAACCTGCTCGGAAATAATATACTCGGAACCCCGTTTAATTTTGGCATTGAAATCCGGCTTGGTGCGGGTGCATTTGTATGCGGCGAAGAAACCGCTCTGATTGCATCTATTGAAGGGCAGCGAGGCTCCCCGCGTCCCCGACCTCCCTACCCGGCGGAATCCGGTCTCTGGGAAGAATCAACTCTTATCAATAATGTCGAGACTTTTGCGAATATAGTTCCAATTATGAAAAAAGGCGGAGAATGGTTTGCCTCGATCGGAACAGAAAAAAGTAAAGGGACAAAAGTCTTTGCACTTGCCGGCAGTATTAAAAACACGGGTTTAATCGAAGTACCTATGGGAATATCATTGCGGGATGTCGTCTTTGATATAGGCGGAGGAATTCTGGAAGGCAGAAAATTCAAAGCCGTTCAGACAGGAGGACCGTCGGGTGGTTGTATCCCGGAAAGTCATCTCGATATGCCTATAGACTATGAGTCGCTCATAACCATAGGATCGATGATGGGATCGGGCGGTATGATTGTCATAGATGACAGCTCCTGTATGGTTGATGTTGCTAAATTCTTTATGGATTTCTGTCAATCGGAATCCTGCGGCAAATGTGTCCCTTGCAGGGTTGGAACCGCACAAATGCATACCATACTCGAAAAAATAACGAACGGAAGTGCAGGAATGCATGATTTCCAACTCCTTGAAGAATTATGTGATATCGTTAAAAATACCAGTTTATGCGGTCTCGGGCAATCGGCAGCAAATCCGATTCTGAGCACAATTAAATTCTTCCGGGAAGAGTATCTCAGCCACATACACGATAAACACTGTCCCGCAGGTGTATGTAAAATTAAAAAAGAAGAGGAAGTTATCTCATGAGTAAAGTTAGAATTAAAACCCTGAAAATTGACGACAGAGATGTCGGTGCAAGGGAAGATCAAACTATCCTCGAGGTTGCCCGCGATAACGGAATCCATATTCCAACGCTCTGTCAATTGGATGGTTTGACAAATCTCGGGGGGTGCAGACTCTGTCTTGTCGAGATCAAAGGATCGAATAAATTACTTCCATCATGTGTGACGGCTGTTGAAGAGGGTATGGAGGTATCTACAAATACCGAAAGATTACAAAAGCACCGTCGGAGTATAGTGGAATTATTTTTTACGGAGCGTAATCATGTCTGTGCGGTCTGTGTATCAAATAATAACTGTGAATTACAAAATCTTGCAAAACAAGTCGGTATGACGCATGTACACTTTCCTTATATGTATCCCGCGTTGTCGGTAGATGCAACGCATGACAGATTTGCGCTCGATCATAACCGATGTGTGCTCTGTACGCGCTGTGTACGGGTCTGCGATGAAATCGAAGGTGCTCACACACTCGATGTGCGGGGCCGGGGAATAGAGGCATATATTATAACCGATCTTGAGCAGGTATGGGGCGAATCCGAAACGTGCACCTCCTGCGGTAAGTGTGTCAATGTTTGCCCCACGGGAGCTTTGTTTGAGAAAAATAAATCCGTTGCAGAAATGAAAAAACAGACAAAGTTTTTACCGTATCTTACAATGATGAGAGGTGCGCGACGATGACAAAATTGAAACTAGCGACAGTGTGGCTTGACGGATGCTCGGGATGTCATATGTCATTTCTCGATCTGGATGAAAAAATAATTGAGATTGCAGAAAAATTTGATATTGTATACAGTCCCCTGGTCGATATGAAAGAATATCCGGAAGATGTAGATGTTGTATTAGTCGAGGGTGCGGTGAGCAGCGATGAGGATTATGAAAAAATATTAAAAATCAGAAAGCGTTCAAAAGCCATTATAGCTTTCGGAGATTGCGCTATTACAGCGAACGTACCATCGATGCGTAATCGATTCAAGGTCGATGAAGTTTTAAAACGCGGGTTTATTGAGACGAACACGGATAATGGAGTTATACCGAATAAAAATATTCCACTCCTGCGTGAACGCGCAGTGCCGGTGTATGAAATAGTCGATGTAGAGATTTTTCTGCAAGGTTGTCCGCCTTCCGCCGATCTGATATATTATGCGTTGTCTGAGTTAGCCGAGGGAAGAATCCCTGATGTAAAAGAAAGAGCCAAGTTTGGATAGGAGTTATTTTTGATGAATAAAACAATATCAATTGATCCGGTAACGCGGATTGAAGGACATGGAAAAATCACCCTTCACCTAAATGATGACGGAGCCGTGGATAACGCGTATTTCCACGTGACACAATTCCGCGGGTTCGAAAAATTAATTGATGGGCGCCCTTTCAGGGAAATGCCGGCAATTATGGCAAGAATTTGCGGGATTTGTCCGATATCTCATCTCAGTGCAGCCGCCAAGGCGTGCGATCAGATTCTCGGTGTCGGTATACCGAAACCGGCGGTAAAACTCAGAAGGTTGATGAACCTCGCACAGATTATTCAGTCGCACGCACTCAATTTTTTCTATCTTTCCTCGCCTGATTTTATAATGGGTATGGACGCAGAGCCGGAAACACGTAATCTTATGGGTGTGCTTAAGAAAAACTCACAGATTGCCCACGACGGAATCATGCTTCGTAAATTCGGTCAGGAGATTATCGAAACATTCGCGGGGAAGAGAATACATCCTGACTGGATTATCGCGGGAGGCGTAAAAACTCCGATCAAAAAAGAAAATATTGATAAATTTTTGAAACAAATCCCCGATGTGCTGAAAGCAGTAACGAGAAATATCGAGTGGTTTAAGATACAACTTCCAAAATTTAAGGATGAAATAAAGACGTTCGGATCCATGCAGTCTTTATTTATGGGATTAGTAAACGATAACAACGAACTTGATTTTTACGATGGGAAACTCAGGTTTGTCGATCATACGGGAAAGGCCGTCGGTGAAAAAATACATCCGAATGATTATAGAACATACATCGACGAGCATGTCGAGGAATGGACGTATTTAAAGTTTCCGTACTATAAACCGAGAGGGTATCCCGAAGGGATGTATCGCGTAGGACCGCTTGCAAGATTAAATGTTGCTGAACGGTGCGGGACAGAACTTGCGGATAAAGAGTTTATCGAATTCCGGGGAATGTCGCGCGGTGCGGTGCTGAGTTCATTCCATTATCATTATGCACGCCTCATTGAGATCCTCTACGCCATAGAAAAAATAGAAATACTTGGAAATGACCCGGATATTCTTCAGAAAAATGTGCGGGCTGAAGCAGGCGTCAATAACAGTGAAGGTATCGGTATTGTCGAAGCGCCGCGGGGCACATTAATCGACCATTTTAAAGTAGATGAAAACGGTATAATACAGTGGGGAAATCTCATCATTGCAACCGGCAATAATAATCTCGCAATGAACAGAAGCGTGCTGCAGGTTGCAAAGCATTTCGTCAAGGGGGATAAACTCACGAACGGTATGTTAAATCGTGTCGAGGCGGTTATTCGTGCCTATGATCCGTGCCTCAGTTGTTCTACACACGCGATAGGGAAAATGCCTTTTCAGGTTGAACTGGTTAACTCTGAAGGATTCGTCATTGATAAACTAAACAGATCGTAATGTCACGAACAATGATCATAGGGTACGGTAATCCTTTGCGCGGTGACGATGCCGTCGGCTATCACGCCGCACGTCTTTTATCCGATATGGTGAAGCAAAA
>SLQE01000331.1 GCA_007131635.1 Bacteroidota bacterium
CGGTTTCAGTAATCCGCCCATAGCCGCGATAGCGTCCGGACGATTGGTATGACTCTGAAGCCAGGATCGGATTGCGTCAAGACGAAAGGTGTATTGATCCCAGATGTGTTTGTATTGTCGCAATAAATCGGTGTCGTGGATGAGAGTATGTGCGGCGACCACCTGTGTGTTATGGTACACAGCAAGTTTTGTCGATGTGGATCCCGGATTAATGACGAGAACGATATTCATTTCGTCAACCGAATAATTATTTTTTGTTGGCTATGCGATGATTCTCTTCGGTTTTGGATTACAGGTGCCACAGACTTCCGAGAGAGGATTTTTTGTGAGCAGATTGCTCGGTATCTTGTTTCCGCATATCGCACAGTAACCGTAGGTATGTGCATGCTGTTGCTTCTCCGCGGACCTGAGGATTTCAAGCTCAGTCCCTTCGCGTATCATC
This sequence comes from Bacteroidota bacterium, assembly GCA_007131635.1. Lineage (GTDB taxonomy): Bacteria > Bacteroidota > Ignavibacteria > T3Sed10-11 > T3Sed10-11 > T3Sed10-11. The sequence goes on from SLQE01000331.1 coordinate 443, forward strand.
ATAGCACATTTAGCACCCGCATGTATCTCGCACGGTTTACGTTCCATATCGCACAGTGCACATATGTATTCTTCGGCTTCGTCGATAAGGAAACTCATATCTGCCTTCCCGATCCGCCGCAGGACACCATTCATTTCTGACTGAACCGTTCTTTTCATAGCGGTCTCTTGTGTACATCAAATAAATGCAGAGCGAAGCGCAGGCGCTTCGCTCTGCATGGGGTTAATTAAATATTCGGACGATAACTTTGTAATGCTTTCTGATAATTCGCCCGCTCAAATGAAGACGGATCTGCCACGTTCTTCTGACTCATACTGCCCTGCATGAGATTCACCGAATCGTATTCACGCTCCGCCATCCAGGTCTTCACACCGTCAAGAACTTTCTTTATATGCGGGATACCGTTCCTGAGTAATGCTGAACACATCATCGTAACTTTGGCACCGGCCATAAGCATTTTTATAACGTCTTCAGCGGTATGAATACCGCTCGTCCCCGCCATATCAGCTTTTATTCTGCCGTAGAGTATCGCTATCCACCGGAGCGGAAGCCGCAATGCATGCGGTGTACTGAGTATGACGTTCGGTGTTACTTCAAGATTTTCAAGATCGATGTCAGGTTGATAAAAACGATTGAACATAACCAACCCGTCAACTCCGTTTTCATCGAGTCGTCGCGTGAAATGAGACATCGAACTGAAGAACGGACTCAGTTTCATTGCAACCGGAATTTTCACTGCTGCCTTTACGGCTTTTAAAATATCGATGTACAGATTTTCGACCTCGACTCCCGACAGTCGGGAGTTGGTCGGGATATAGTACACATTTAATTCAATTGCATCGGCACCGGCTTGTTCCATTTTTCTTGAGTAATCTATCCAGCCGCCGACGGTAACACCGTTTAAGCTGGCAATAACCGGAATATCCACCGCATCTTTCGCCATTTTTATGTGTTTCAGATATTCTTCCGGACCGATCCTGTAGTCGTTCGCCTGTGGGAAATACGTGAGCGCTTCGGCGAAACTCTCCGCACCGAATTGGAGGTAATGATCCAGCTCTTTTGATTCGTGCCTGATCTGTTCTTCGAAGAGCGATTCAAGAACAACCGCCGCCGCCCCGGCATCCTCCATTTTTTTAATGTTATCGATATCGTTTGCCAGGGGAGATGCCGACGGAACAATCGGGTTTTTGAGTTTTAGTCCGAGATAGTTTGTTTTTAAGTCCATAGCTTGCCTCTTTCAATTAAAATATTTCCGTTTATTATTGATTACCGTTTTTTCCGTTTGTCTCCCCGTCAAGAATATCAGCCATCTTCTTGACGAAATGATAACGGTAGGCCGAATCCTCCTGTGCAAGCTTCAGCAATTGTTTGGAGATTTCGGGGTGACTCTTGGTAAGCATCTTGAACCGTGTTTCCATGTAAGCATATTTCTCAAATGGAATTTTCGGTGGCTTGGAATCGAGTGATAGTGCTTTTTTCCCTTCTTTACGGTAATCCGGATTATATCTGAACAAAGGCCAGTGTCCCGATTCAACGGCTGCTTTCTGGTTGTCCATTCCTTTGGCCATGTTGATACCATGAGCTATGCAGTGACTATACGCGATGATAATTGAGGGACCGTCATACTTCTCCGCTTCAATAATCGCCTTGACGGTATGGACATCATTTGCTCCCATCGCGATCTTCGCTACATAGACGTTTTTATACATCAGTGCAATAAGTGCGAGATCTTTCTTCGGTAATGGTTTTCCGCTTGCAGCGAACTTGGCAACTGCGGCACGCGGTGTAGCTTTCGACATCTGGCCGCCGGTGTTTGAATATACTTCGGTATCGAGTACGAGTATATTAACGTTCCTGCCGGAAAGGAGCACGTGATCCAGTCCGCCGTAGCCGATGTCATACGCCCAACCGTCGCCCCCCATAATCCATACGCTCTTTTTCACGAGGTAGTTAGCTACATGGAGCAGTCGTTTCGCCTGTGGTTTATCGATCGATTCAAGTTTCTTTTTGAGGTCATCGACACGCTGGCGCTGTTCATAGATTCCTGCCTCATCCGATTGATCGGCTTTAAGGATTGCATCGGAGAGGTCATCGCCGATCTCCGGTTTCAGCGCTGCGACAAGTTCACGGGCATATTCTGAATTCTTATCGATTGAGAGACGCATTCCGAGTCCGAATTCCGCGTTATCCTCAAACAGGGAATTGGACCATGCGGGACCGCGTCCGTCTTTGTTTTGCGACCAGGGGGTCGTCGGCAGATTGCCGCCGTAAATCGACGAACAACCCGTAGCGTTGGCGACAACCATCCGGTCCCCATAGAGCTGACTGACCAGTTTCACATAGGGTGTTTCACCACACGCCGCGCATGCACCGGAGAATTCAAACAGCGGTTCGAGGAACTGAGAACCCTTGATGGTATCGACTTTTACTTCTCTCCGATCTATTTCGGGAATCTCAAGGAAGAAGTCCCAGTTTGCGCGCTCCGGTATACGAAGCGGATATTGTGTCTCCATATTGATTGCTTTGAGACGGGTCTCTTTTTTATTCTTTGCGGGACAAACCTCGACGCACAGCGCGCATCCTGTACAATCTTCGACGGCAACCTGGATGGTATATTTCATATCCGGAAATTCTTTGCCGCGGAAGTTTGTGGATTTAAATGTCCCGGGTGCATTCTCGAGATATTTTTCATCGTATACTTTTTGTCTTATTGTTGCATGGGGACAAACAAGTGCGCATTTCCCGCACTGGATACAGACTTCGGGATCCCAGACGGGCACTTCCGTCGCAATATTTCTTTTCTCCCATTTGGTTGTTGCGGTTGGAAATGTTCCATCGATCGGCATCATGCTTACCGGTATGAAGTCTCCTCTTCCCGCCATTATTTCGGCGGTAAGTGATTTAACATAATCAGGTGCTTTATCCGACACGACCGGAGGCAATTCGAAATCACTTGTTACCTTATCGGGAATTTCGACTTCATGCAGGTTTTCTACTGTTTTATCTACCGCATGGAAGTTCATCTTAACGACTTCTTCACCCTTGCTGCCGTATGTCTTCCTGATCGCGTCTTTAATTTGTTCAATTGCTTCGTCTTTCGGCAGAACACCGGATATGGCAAAGAAGCATGTTTGCATGATTGTATTGACGCGTCCGCCCATACCTGTTTCACGAGCAACCTTGTACCCATCGATGACGAAGAGTTTTATTTTTTTCTCCAGGATATCTTTCTGTACCGGTCTTGGCAGCTTGTTCCATACTTCATCTTTCGGATGATGTGTGTTGAGGAGGAACGTAGCCCCTTTTATTGCGTACTTGAGCATGTCGATTTTTTCGAGGAATACCTCCTGATGGCAGGCAATGAAATTGGCTTTGCTGATAAGGTACGTTGATTTTATCGGCTTCTTTCCAAAACGTAAGTGCGAGGTAGTCATTGAACCCGATTTTTTCGAGTCGTAGACAAAATATCCCTGTGCATAGTTTTCGGTTTCTTCGCCTATGATCTTGATCGAGTTTTTATTTGCACCTACCGTACCGTCGGCACCCAGTCCGAAAAACATTGCTCGAATTGTTTCTGCCGGCTCGATATCGAAATCCGGATCAAAATCGAGACTGGTATTTGTAACATCATCCTTGATTCCGATCGTGAAATGATTCTTCGGGCGTGATTTATTCAACTCGTCGAATACGGTTTTTACCATAGACGGAGTAAATTCCTTCGACGATAACCCGAAGCGCCCGCCTACGATTGTTGGCAGCGATTTGAATTTTGCATCATCGCTGTCGAGCGACTCGGTGAAAGCAGTCACAACATCCTGATATAACGGTTCACCGATACTGCCCGGCTCTTTTGTCCGGTCGAGTACCGCGATGGATTTCACGCTCCTGGGAATTGCCTGAATGAAATGTTCGATTGAGAAGGGTCGATATAAACGAACTTTTAATATGCCGACATTTTCATTTTTTGAAAGCATATATTCCACGGTTTCATCGGCAGTGTCTGCGCCCGAACCCATCAGAACGATAATCCGCTCCGCATCCGGACTTCCTACATATTCAAACAGCTTGTATTGTCGTCCGACAAGCTTTGCAAATTTATCCATCGCATTCTGGACTATCTTTGGTGTTCGCAGATAAAATGTATTAACGGTTTCACGACCCTGGAAATATACATCCGGGTTTTGTGCCGATCCGCGAAGGACGGGATGATCGGGGGTAAGAGCACGGAGCCGATGCTCGAAAACGAGGTCATCGTTGATCATTGCCCGGATATCCTCGTCGGAAAGTTGCTCCATTTTTCTAACTTCATGTGTGGTCCGGAAACCGTCGAAGAAGTGCAGAAACGGTATGCGGGATTCAAGCGTTGCCGCATGTGCAATGAGTGCCAGATCCATAACTTCCTGCGGATTGTTCGAAGCTAACTGTGCCCAGCCCGTTTGTCGTGTTGACATAATATCGCTGTGATCGCCGAAAATCGAGAGTGCCTGTGCGGCTAGGGAACGTGCGGCGATGTGAAATACCGTAGGGGTAAGTTCACCTGCGATTTTATACATATTCGGGATCATTAATAATAATCCCTGTGAAGACGTAAACGTTGTCGCCAGCGATCCGGATTGCAACGCTCCGTGCAGTGCACCTGCGGCGCCGCCTTCGCTCTGCATCTCAATCACTGAAGGAATGGTTCCCCAGATATTTTTCTGACCTTCCGATGACCATTGATCGGATAATTCACCCATCCCGGAGGAAGGGGTTATAGGGTAAATTGCTATTACCTCGCTTGTTTTGAATGCAACAAGAGCAGCAGCTTCATTTCCGTCTATTGTAACTTTGAGTCTTGACATTAATACTTTCTCCGATAATTAAAAAAAAAGGACTACTAATATTCAATTTTGATAAAAAAAATGTATAAATACCTTATTATTTAAATAATATCTTAAAAAGTACAAATACTATGCCAAAGGAATTGGATTACCTGAAATGTTTGCATTTCGTTAAAAATGTAAGTATATAGAGAAGTTACAGCGATCGCTTAAAGATATATTATTACTTTATTTGGAAAGGAATTATTAAATTTGAAAATAGCTTTACTATGCGGAGGAGTCTCACCCGAGCGGGATATATCACTCGCATCCGGAAGAAATGTCGCGGAGGCCTTACGGTCAAAAGATCATGATGTCTCCGTTCTTGACCCGGCATTTGGTACAAATCAGCCGCCGGAGGATGAAATATTCGAATTTTCAATAAAAAGCGAAGCACCGAAAAACAACAATCAAGGTACCTTTTCCCAGCGTTCTTATATTGATACCGTCAACAACGGCCTCCCAGACGATACATCTGTTGTTTTTATCGCTTTGCATGGCACATGGGGTGAGGATGGTAAAGTCCAGTCGCTGCTTGAATTCAGAGGATTACGATATACGGGATCCGGTGTTTTGGCCAGTGCATTGGCTATGGATAAACTGGTTTCAAAAAGAATATTTACCGAAAGCGGTATACTGACCCCTCCGTGGATTACCGTAAGAAAGAATCTTGACTTACTAAATTTAAAAAGAGAAATTGACCTGCAATTCGGATATCCGGTCGTTGTTAAACCGGTTAATCAGGGTTCAACGGTCGGTATGGCGATCGTGCAACAGGATGACCGGCTCGGGGGGGCTATTGATATAGCGTTTCGGTTCTCCGATACAATTATTATTGAAATGTATGTACCCGGTAAAGAAATTACCGTTGCGGTGCTCGATGATCAAGCACTTCCGTTAATTGAAATTCGTCCGAAACAGGGATACTACGATTATAAAAACAAATATACCGCAGGAATGACGGAATATCTGGTGCCGGCTCCAATCGACGAAAAAATGAGCAGCGATATCCAGGATATTGCTTTAGATGCATTCAACGTTATCGGCTGTAAGGGATTCGGCCGCATCGATTTCAGAGTCGACACCGCAGGTAAGGCATATTGTCTTGAGGCGAATACCATTCCGGGTTTGACAAATACAAGTCTGGTGCCCAAAGCAGCCCGCGCTGTCGGAATCGACTTTGGCGAGTTATGTGATCGAATAGTTAAGAATGCCCTCAGCTCTTAAAGCAACACTTGCAAATAAAACACTAACTTAGTATTTTTCAAGTATGAACGATAATTATCTCCGCAAAAAAAAGCCCGGTGTGCGCTTACTGCAGAATTCGTTGCAACGATTATTCTGGCGCGGGACATTATTGAAAATCGGAATACTTGCGGTGGTTCTCGGATACGTTATCTTTGGTAACCGGGGAGTTCTTCAGCGGATTTATCTCGAAGTTGAAAAACAAAATATGATAGAACGCATGAAGATGGCGGAGCAGGAGACCGATCAACTGAAAGAGCAACTGGAGAGAGTATCCAGAGATAATGCGTTCATTGAAAAGATCGCCCGTGAGCGTCACGGAATGATCCGAAGCGGTGAAACAGTATACAGAATCGCAGAAGAATAAATTCGCGTATACGTGAAATCAATCGAATAGATTACAGAGTCAACCAACATTCCCGGCAGAGGCGACTCATATTAAGGGCATGTTGGTTTTTTATTATACATGGTATATGGATCTTTTCCCGGAAAGTAAAATAACACCGAAGAAGACGCGCGCAGCGTCGACACCGCTCGCGGAACGCGTTCGCCCCGGATCAATAGATGAGTTTGTCGGGCAGGAACACATCATAGGTGCCGGAAAACCGATCCGGATGATGCTGGAGCAGAAGCAACTATGGTCAATGATTTTCTGGGGACCTCCGGGAGTCGGTAAAACATCATTAGCACGATTGATTGCCCTGCATTCAGATGCAGATTTTTATCAATTGAACGCCGTATCATCCGGTGTGAAAGACGTTCGCGATGTTATCAAAAAAGCAGAACGTAACGCAACGACCGCCCGTCGTAAAACACTGCTCTTTATAGATGAGATACACCGGTTCAATAAGGCGCAGCAGGATGCCCTCCTGCATTCAGTCGAGGAGGGTATCATCGTTCTCATCGGAGCGACGACGGAGAACCCATCGTTCGAAGTTATCGGTCCGTTATTGTCCCGTACGCGCGTGTATGTACTGGAGCCGTTAAAAAAGGATGATCTGGAGAAAATTCTGGAGCATACACTGCAGACCGATGTGCAATTATCTTCTCTAGATATACATATCGAAGATAAAAATCTGTTGATGCTCCTTGCAGGAGGCGATGCCCGTTCGATGCTGAACGGTCTTGAAACTTCGGTACAACTTGCATTATCGGAACAGAAGAATACAAACTCATTGAACATTACGTCAACGCTGATAAGGGAGGCGTATCAGTACAGGTATTCAATATACGACAAAAGCGGCGAAGAACATTACAATATTATCTCCGCTTTCATAAAAAGTATACGCGGCAGTGATCCCGATGCCGCAGTCTACTGGATGGCAAGAATGCTGGAGGGTGGTGAAGACCCGAAGTTTATCGCGAGACGTATGATCGTGCTGGCATCAGAAGATATCGGTAATGCCGATCCGTTTGCTGTGGTAATGGCGACAAATTGTTTTACCGCAGTCCATTATATCGGCATGCCCGAGGCTCGAATAATAATGGCGCAGTGCGCGACGTATCTTGCTTCCGCTCCGAAAAGCAATGCGTCGTACATGGCAATCGAACACGCTCTGCGCGATGTTAAGACGAAACCGAATGAACCTGTACCGCTCCACCTGCGGAATGCACCTACGTCTCTCATGAAAGAACTCGGATACGGCGAAGCGTACAGGTATCCACACGATTTTGACGGTAACTTTGTCGGGCAGGATTACCTGCCGGAATCATTATCAAAAACGGTTTACTACAAACCGACAAACAACGGAAGGGAAGGTTCGATGCGTGAGCGATTAAATAACCTATGGAAAAACAAAAAAAGATAAAATATACATGAGCACATACGCTATTGGAATAGACCTCGGCGGTACAACGGTAAAGGCCGGATTAGTGTCCATCGACGGGAAAATCCTGCAACAGATATCGATGCCTACAGAAGCGGATAAAGGTCCTGCTATTGTTGCCGGTCAGATTGTAAAAGCTATAAAGAAGATTTCCTCTCCGGAAAATGATAAAAGGATTATAGGTGTCGGAGTGGCGACCCCCGGAATTGTCAATACCGACGGCAACACGGTGGAAGCACCGCCCAATTTCAAGGGCTGGGTTTCATTCCCGCTTCGTGATTCTATTGCAGAGGGTCTCGGGAATAACATTCCCCTTAGAATTGAGAACGATGCAAATGCCGCAGCACTGGCGGAGGCGAAGTTCGGTGCCGGCAGAGGGAAGAAAAATTTTCTTTTTGTCATTTGGGGCACGGGTGTAGGAGGGGGTATCATTATCGATGGTGCGATTTACCATGGTCCGCACGGCGGTGCCGGTGAATTCGGTCACGGTTCTATCGATTATGAAGGACCCGAATGTAATTGCGGTAATATAGGATGTATTGAAAGCTATATCGGACAGAAATACCTGTCTGCCCGTGCAGTCCGGTATCTGGAAACCCGGAGGGACTCTAAGGTATGGAAGCTCGTCCAAAACGATGCAGCAAAGATAGAGCCGAAAGTATTATACGAAGCGGCGATGATGGGCGACAAAGCCGCTACGGAAATTATGACGGAAGCGGGTGAGTTGCTCGGGGTTGCTATTTCGTCATTTATGAATATTATGAATTTCGATCTCGCGATTGTGGGCGGCGGTATTTCAGCCGCAGGCGATCTGGTTTTTAAACCGATGAATCAGCGTGTGAAAAAATGTGTTATGGCTCCGCTGCGACCGATAGCGCAGGTACTTCCGGCGCACCTCGGAAATCAGGCGGGAATTTTAGGTGCGGCGGGTCTGGTGATGCCGGAATAAATGTATGATTCTAAAACAAACTCTCTTTCTACTTACGATCCTCATACTGCCACCGGTGAAACTTGCCGCTGTTACATTTGCTATCCCGGCGGAAGACACGGTGATCGTAGCTGACGTAAACGATACCCTGGTTGTTGAAACTGGTATTACCGATACGCTCATTACAGAGCTTGGTGATACGGTTATTGTTGACAGGGGCGAGTTTGTTCAATCCGGTGTGGACACGGTCGTTACCTATTCCGCGCAGGATTCGGTTGTCTATTCGGTCCCGGGAAGAATGATGCGTTTGTATAACGGAGGCGATATCAGCTATAGACAAATGCACCTGCGCGCGGATCGTATTACATTCGACTGGGCGAAATCGGAACTTTTTGCCGAAGGCGTCCGCAAAGATACCCTCATCGAAACCGGGATTTCACCCGGGAGGGGCTTAAAAAATCTTTATACGGGCTTACCTGTTATGCGTGACGGACCCGAAGAGTATGATGGATTTACGATTGCGTATAATTTTGAGACCAAGCGCGGCAGAATGACCTTAACCGATACCGAAATCGAACGCGGATTTTATCACGGGAAAGTTGCAAAAAAAATGGAGAATGACGTACTCTATCTGGCCGATGGATGGTACACTACATGCGATAATCCCGATCATCCTCATTTCCATTTTTACAGTCCCCGGATGCGCATTGTACCGAATAGCAGCGTATCCGCCGCACCCATTTATTTGTATATTATGGATGTTCCGGTATTTGTCATTCCATTCGCCGTGTTTCCGGCACAGAGCGGTCGGAGATCCGGATTTCTGGCACCGACGTTTGGAGAATCGGTTCAGAGAGGCCGTTTCCTCACGAATATCGGGTATTACTGGGCAATAAGCGATTATTTAGATCTGACAACCACGGCAGACTGGTATACAAAAGGGGGGTGGAAACTGAATGCTGATCTGCAATACGAGTTACGGTATAAGTTCAGCGGATCCATAAATGCGTCCACGAGTTTTACGTACAGCGGAGAGCGCGATGATCCGCAGCGGGAGGAGCAGCGCGATTATCAGGTCTATCTGCGTCATAGTCAGGAGATCGATCCTACTTCAAGGATTGACGTAAACTTTAATTACATGACCGGAGAATTCTACCGGGCAACAAGTCTCGATTTTAATGATTACCTTACCCAGAATATTATATCAAATGCGACATATTCTAAACGCTGGGAAGGCACAGGGAATAGCATGAGTATAAATGTGAATCGCGATCATAATGTCCGGACCGATGAGGTGCTATGGATATTACCGAATATTTCATTCAACCGGACAACATCATATCCTTTCCGGCGTGACGCAAGCACAAGGGGAGGCGGAGCGTATAACTGGTATGAGTTGATCGGTTATACATATTCCGCGAATGCTCAGAACTACATCAGCACGATGCTCGACCGCACGATCCCCGATACCTCCGTCTTTGTAACCGATCACAGAACGGGGGTTACTCATAATGTTAATGTCTCTGCTTCACAGCGGGAGGGCTTTATCACGTATACACCCAATTTTCGCTATACCGAAACGTGGTTCACGGAACGGGAAATACGGTACTGGGATGAGGAGGATAGTCTGCAAACATCCCGCACTGAAAGAGGTTTCTTCCCGGTACGTCATTTCAACACCGGCATTTCTCTACAGACAACGATTTACGGTATTTTCCAACCGCGGATCGGTAATATTACCGGTTTCAGACATACCGTGACACCCAATATATCGTATAATTTTCGCCCTGATTTTTCTTCCGACTGGTGGGGGTATTACCGGTTTTTTGACAATCCCGAAACCGGGCAGTCGGTAAAGTATAATCCTTATGCAGGGCAACCCTTTTCGAGTGCACCGAGCGGCGAACAGCAAATGATTACCTTTTCGATCGGGAACCTGTTCGAGATGAAGACAGCCGCCGCCGACGCCGATACGGTGGATGACGAGCGTCGCTATCAGTTGCTGAATTTCAATATATCGAGCAGCTACAATTTTGCTGCTGATAGTCTGCGGTTCAGTGATATATCCACAAACTTCAGAACGTCAATCGGCCGTTTCTCGATAAGCGGCGGCGCGTCATTCACGGTGTATGCGTTCGACCGGGAACTCAAAAGAAGGATTGGCCGGTATCAGGTACAAGAGACAGGATCCTTGTTGAGGTTTCAGGATTTCCGGATTAGTATGAGCACATCTCTGAGAGGTGGCTCAAACGCAGTCCCGTTATCGCATGGTTTTAACGACCTCATTTACCCGATGAACCCCTATGCATATGATATTCGTTATTACGATTATTATCATCGCCCCGCCGTGGATATACCATGGGATATTTCTTTTACCTGGAATTTTAACTACAATGAAAGCAATCCCAGGGATATTAGGAGAAGTTCCACTATCAGGGCTAATCTTAGTGTGAATATTACCGATAAATGGCAGTTTCGCGGTTCGACCGGATATGATATTTTCCGGAATGAATTTACAACTCCTAATATTGTGATAACGCGTGATTTGCATTGTTGGGAAATGTTCTTTAGCTGGGTGCCGACGGGATTCAATCAGCATTACCGGTTTGAAGTTCGCGTGAAGGCAGCGCATCTCAGCGATCTGAAAGTCACAAAAAGGGGAAGTGTACGCGGAATTTATTGAAAGAATGATGGCATTTAAAAAAAAGATAAATTTATCTTAATAGAAGATAAAAAATCAGCCTACAGTATTTTTGTACATTACGGATGTTTCATTGAATATCGATAGAATAACATCAAAAGAAGACGAATCCCGGATTGTCGATCTGATTAATGAGGGAAACGAGGTGGCGTTCCAGGTGCTGGTCAGACACTACACAAAACGACTGTATTATTATGCCTGGCAGTTCCTGGGCGATCAGCACATAGCTGAAGATATTGTCCAGGATCTGTTTACCGAAATATGGATTAAGCGAAAGTCGTGGCATCCTAATGAAACTTTACTGGGCTATTTATTAAAATCCATAAAAAACCGTTGCCTCAGATATATTCAGAAACAACGTCCGATTGCCAGCAGCAGCATCGGTAATCCTGCCCGTGAACAGTTTGAAAAGGCTATGGCCTCTGTGGTTGATATTCATTCGGCAGCCCGGATTGAGAATTCTCTTATGGAGCAGGACATAGTCGAGGCACTGCAGGATCTACCCGAACGATGCGGCCTGATTTTTCGGATGCACCGGTTTGAAGGGGTCAGTCAAAAGCAAATAGCCAAAGAGTTAGGTATTTCAGTTAAAACAGTCGGAAATCAAATCCAAAGGGCGGTCGGCATATTGTATAAAAAATTAAAGCATCACATAGAATAGAGTAGGGAATTTTTCAGACTCAGTGTATCTACTATATATCAACAGATACCTGAAAGATTACATTTTATTATGACCAAAAGGGGAAAAAATAACGATTCCAACGACGCTTACAAAAAGCAGGCTGATGCATTATGGCATGTATTCAGTTCCGTTCCCCCACCATCGGATGATCTGGAGAGCAGGATTATTTCAGTGTCCACAAAGCCTGGCAGTAAGAACAAACCGGGAATTACGTCAATTTCCTGGGTTTACAGAGCTGCAGCGGCAATTATACTCCTGATCGGTGCAGGTATGTTGTATTACTACATAAGTGACAGCGATGTGACGTACATCACAGAGACATCGCGTGAAGCAATAATTTATAACACCGAACATGATCAAATAATTGATATACATCTCACAGATCATATCTATATCCAACTCAATTCGCAATCTGAATTACAGGTCCTGTCATACGACGATAAGCTTGCCCCGAGACTTGTTTTTTTAACAGGAGAAGCTTATTTTAATATTGATAAAGCTCAAGAGGGGTTTGAGATTATAACGGAAGCAGGTGTTGTACAGGTGATGGGGACGGCTTTTAACGTCAGGGTGAAAGACGAAGAGGTTGAAGTTGCCGTCGCATCCGGCGTTGTCGCATTACGGGGTCTACCGGAAGAGGAGACCGATACTGTAGTTCAAATACCCGCGGGACATAAAAGCTTGAAGAAAAGAAATGCCCCCGCGGTTGAACCGTTCCCGGTCGATGTGGGACTTTATTTGTTGTGGCGAAACGAACGGTTTGTCTTTGAACAAACTCCGCTACACGATGTGTTACGTAATCTTGAGCGGGCATACAACGTCCGGATCGATTTACACAGCAAAGACCTCGGTCAAATTCGGGTTACCGGTGAGTTCGGTCGAGAACCTCTCATGCAAATACTCAATGAGATTTGCTGGTCGGCTAATCTCCGATACCGCCAGGTTGACGAAACATACATCCTGTACCAACCTGACTAAAATTCAAATAAGGGCTTTATAAAGATTATACGTTTATCGCATCAGACGAAATAATGTATAGTAAACTTTCCTGAGGAGAAAGCGGTGTATTCATCGTTTCGCTTACTTAAAAAAGAAAAAGTATTCATTCTTCTTTTTTGTTTTTTCACTGTCACTCCGCAGGCGTACACCCAAAATCCTCTGTTATCGAATTACTTCAACAGTAGTGATTCGCGTATAGATATAATTCAGATGGTTTCATTTTCATTTCACCACACACCCCTGCGTGAAGCACTCACTGCTTTCAGTGAACATACCGGGATCATTCTCGTCTACAGCATGGATGAAATGAAACTTAACCACACCGTACGTGCGGAGATTTACAATAAACCGCCATTAATTGCACTCCAGGAGATTATATCCGGAACCGGTCTTGAAATCATGCTCTCTTCTTCCGGACGGATTGTACTCATACCCCGCATTTCAGATTATAAAGTACGTCGTGGCGTTACCGGGAAGGTAGTAGACCATCAGACGGGCAGTCCGATACCACGGGTAAATGTATACCTTGAGGAACTTCAGCTCGGTACAATGACAAATAACGATGGATTATTCAATATACCGGATTTACCCGAGGGAAGGTATACCATACATGTAAGTCATATTGCCTATGAACCGGTCAGGAAAGAATTATTTATTTCACCGGAAGAATCACATGTTACTTCTCTTGCATTGAATCCGGCGATATTTAATTTCGGAGATATAATTATTGATGCACATAGCTCTTTCTTCCATGAGGGGGGGGTGAGTGTTTCAGGTACAAAAATTGATCACGAGGAAATTACTCAGACGGGTCATTCCGGAATAGGACAGGTCCTCCGAACCCGGGTAGCCGGGGTTACCTTTTTTGAATATGGAGCAGGTACGGGATCGGGTCACTTACAATTCCGCGGTGTAGGATCTTTCTATAATCCCATAGATTATGTACGGATTAACGTCGACGGTATACCCGTGGACGGTATTTACTGGGAGACATTTGTTACCGATAACCTGTCCCGAATTGAGATACTCCGAGGTCCACAGGCGAGCGGTCAGTATGGCGCCAATGCAATGTCGGGCGTAATAAATCTTTATACCGATACCGGACGGGAAGGGACGGTCCGTGCACGTCTTTCGGCTGCGGGGGGACTGGCAAAAGGCCGCAGGAGTGATTTTGATCCGTTGTGGCAGGAATATTTCGGGAGTGTCGGCGGAGGAAGCGATGTGATTACTTCCGGCATGACAATACGTCACACGCGTGATGAAGGAGTCCTCATGAACCGTGAAAGCAGATTAACATCGGTTACCGGCGGCACAATGATTAAACCCTCGAAAAAATTTTCCGTCACGGGCACATTTCGTTTCAGTGAAATCGACAGCGGATGGCCGTACTCACAGAACATTCAAACACTCCCGGATATATCGCTTATAAACCCCAATATATCATCGAGGCAGCAACGGGGTATTGTCAGTATGAATGCGAATATCGGACTCTTTAGTTGGTGGGACCAAAAAATCACGATCGGCTCAGAGTATCTGTACGGCAACCTGCAATATGAAACCAATGAAGGATATTACTCGGGTGAAAACGGTACGTTGCAGGAGCGCTGGGTTACCATGCACGAGCGCGATATTCATCTGCGGCCTACCATCCATTATAATTCAAAATTTATTCTACCGATGGGGAACAACGAAAGAGCTACATTTTCGGGTGGAATTGAAATTCAACGTGAGGATCGATCACGCGATATTCGCAGGGAGGAAGACGGTCTACTCCATCGAACATTCGATGGTGGATCCGAGCAATCAATAATCGGTAAGTATTTGAGCTGGTCTTTTCACTCGGCACATGATCTCGATGTGACGGTCGGTTTCCGGATGGACCAAATCCACACGGAAGGAAAAGTATTTAAATATCCGATGAGTCCTTCCCTTAATATCGGCTATCGATTTGACATTTCAAATAAGTGGATTGCACTCGTAAGAGGGAGCGTCGGTCGCGGTATCCGTCATCCTCATTACTCTATGATTTTCGGGCGCCCCCCGGTTGAAATTCCAAATCCCGATTTAAGTGCGGAAATTATGGACGGATGGGAGACGGGATTCAGTAACTATCTCATCGATGGGAAACTTACACTCACCGGAACATTTTTTTCGCAGGAAACACGTGACGCGTTTCAACCCGTCTCGATGAAGGATGAAACCAATGCGTATCAATGGATTAACGGCGGAAGGGTAATAAATCGCGGACTTGAGATTGAGGCACACATAGTTCCGACAGAATGGGTCCAAGTCGGTGTAACCCATACTTTTCATTGGAATAGAGCAATTGATCTCAGACAGGAAGACCCCTATGAGTATACCTTGCTGCGTATCCCAAACATAGCCGGTTCGTTATTTATGGCTTTTCAGCCCAACAAAAATCTTAGTTTCAATTTTGACCTTTACTATGTCGGTGAACGACTCGATGTAGATCTCGAAGCATGGCACAGCGAAGGGAGGACAAAGCCTCTCAATGACTATGAAAGAATGTTCCCGCTGTATCTAAAGCTTGACTTTTTCGGTCGCCTCGTCGTCCTCAACGATCATGAGTTGTTTTTAAACATTTATAATTTCCTCAATGATATGGTGCGTGAATACAGTGGTATGCCGCCGACAGGCCGTATGATTATTCTTGGTTTACGGTACAATATCTGAAAATAACGCTGTGCTCTCCTCCCGGTAGTTTTTACTTTCGCTCTATCCATTCGATATTTTACATCCTATATATTGTACAATTTACAAACCAGTCCCTGTAATCATTGTATTACCATTTCTATTTTTTCATAAAAATAACCTGCTTATAGTAAGAATCGATAGTCTTATTTATGGCACGCTGTATGTGCATTAGAGTATGTAAGACGCGATACCTGCATACTCAGATAAAAAACAAAGAAATGATCGAGAACACAAAAATGGAGTTTTTAATCAACGGTCAACCGCGACCATTTTGTGAAAATCCCGAAAGGACTGATTATTCAAACAAAAATGGAAGTCCCCTGGGGTTGGATCACTATACGGCGATGCTATCCATGATCTCAGAAACCAAACTGTGGTACCCGGATAATCTAGAAATGGCAAGAGGGGAGGAACGGGAGATGGCCGAATTTCGTACCCCGGATATCAATGAAAATAAATCGGGGCAAATAGATGTGCCGGACGATGTAACGTGCTCGCATTATGTCGATAACGCGAAACAGTATCTGTTGCTCCAGAACTTTGAAAGAGCACTCGAGGAAGTTAAGGCAGGTCTCAGATCGAATCCTTTTAATCGGGAGCTACTCATTATGAGGAAAAAGATTAGAGTAGCCAGAG
>SLQE01000283.1 GCA_007131635.1 Bacteroidota bacterium
TCTTTTTCGGATAATCCGTAGCCGCTTTTTATTTCCACGGTCGTACTTCCGTGGCGGATCATCTGATCAAGATATCGCATCGTCTGTTTACGAAGTTTCGATTTATCAGCTTCGCGGGTTGTACGAACGGTGTTATTAATGCCGCCCCCCTGAGCCGCGATTTCCTGATACGTGGCACCCGAGCACCGCATCGCGAATTCCTCTTCACGCGTCGCGCCGAAAACCATATGCGTGTGCATATCCACGAATCCGGGAAGAGCGACCAGTCCGCTGCCGTCGAATGTGTTGGCATTTTCCAGGTATCGGGAGGGGAGATCGGTATCGCGCCCGATCCATGCTATCCTGTCCGAGTGCACCACCAGCGCGGCGTTGTCGATTGTTTCGATGGCGCGCATCTGTCTGCCCCGCAGACACGGCTTGCCGCCGGTAACCGGTGTAGCAAGTTGTTTAATATTGCGGACGACGGTGAAGAGCGGAAGGTCATTCCGCTCTCCATGTTCGGTATTACTCATAAAAATTCCGCTGCCATCTGTGTTTTTTAAGCTCCTGCAGGAGTTCTTCCGACAGGAAACGCCCGTCGGAAACCGCACAATTTGCTTTGACATTTTTCACGGTACGCATACCGGGAATAACGTTCGATATGCCGGGATGTGACAGACAGAACCGCAAAGCCAGTTCGGGGAGTGTCTCCGCCTCATCGCCGGGGAGCTTCTCCAGTTTCTGTACCCTGTCCCAGACCTGCTGTTTCCGGTCGCCTCTGAAATATCGATTGCGCCAGTCACGGTTCGGGAACGTAGTTTCGGGCGTAATCTTACCCGTTAATGCACCCTCATCGAACGGAACACGAACTATGACGCCGACATTATTTTTCATACAGGCGGGCAAAAGGTCTTCCTCCGGGGATTGATCGAAAATATTGTAAATAACCTGAACGGTGTCGACGAATCCCTCTTCGACCGCCCTGACGGCATTATGCGGTTGGTGGTCGTTCACCGATATGCCGAAGAATCTGATTTTTTCCTCTTCTTTTAACTTCAGAACGGCATCACTCATATCGTTTTGACCGAGTAAATTGTCGTGCCATACGTGAAGCTGTAAAACGTCGATACGGTCGATGTTGAGATTGCGCAGACTCCTTTCAGCGCACTGGATGATATGCTCGGACGGAAACACCTCCGACGCCGGGTCATCCGGGTGTGCAGGCCATTTCCCGTTTTTCGGGGGAGTTTTCGTTGCGACGTAAATAGTTTCACTTCTTTCCTTCAGGAGCTTACCGACAAGCTGTTCGCTATGCCCTCTGCCGTACTCGAGTGCGGTATCGATAAAGTTAACACCCAGATCAATCGCAGTGTGAAGAGCGAGTAACGATTCCTTATCTTCGGACCCCTGCCACATACCGCCGCCGATTCCCCAGGCACCGTAACCGATTTCCGAAACCGTCAGTTCAGTTTTACCCAAATTTCTATATTTCATACTATTCCTCGAACATTTCCTGTACAGGAATAATGAGAACACGATCGGGATTTATTGTAAGCGTGTAATCCTTGACGATCGCATCTTTGGCTGTTACACTTTCGTCAACGTTACCGGAATATGATATCGGTGACGGGGCATTATTGAGCAGTGCTTCTTTGAATTCCCTCGCATTTGCCGTTACGGCTGCTACTTTCATATGATCGGTCTGAAGATGCGTTTTGATAGCACGGTTGACATCGTCGACGGTTAGCTTCATTAACTCTTCTTCGATCTTATCGATGAAGTACTCCGTACCGTACCATGCGGAATCCATCATATAACCGAGACGCCTGCTGAGCGTTTGCGTCCAGAGCTTGGAGAAATTGATCATATAGTCCCGTGTTCCTTCAAACTCCTCCTGTGTCAGTCCGTTCTCAACGAGGTTCTCGAGTTCGTAGAGCGCCAGCCGCAATGAGAAATGGTTGGTCGCGTGTTCAACCGGACGGATCCAGATGCTGAAATATTGTTGCCTGCGGGGAACGTTCGGCAGCATGAGTGTGCTTCCGCCGTCCTGAATAAAGTTCTCGATATAGGAATAGGTACCGTAGTTCAATCCGCGCAAACCCCGGAGTTCATTCATGAGAACGCCGTTAAATGTTCTGTGCTCTCCGAAAAACGAATTCGCAACCATCAAGGGATAAAAATCCTTGTCTGCTCTCGTGATATCGATCGGGAAACCGAGTGAAATCGCGGTGGAGCGGTTGGGTTTTTCTACGATCAGTACCTCAATATCCTCGATGGGTTTTGGTTGCGGTAACGCTATTTGCTCCGGTTTCCCGCCGGGGAGGGATGTAAAATCCCGCTCCATTTTATCGATAAGACCTTTGGTGTATCCTCCGGCAATACCGATGTGGACATTTTCACGTGTGTACATATTTTCATGAAAATTCTTTACGTCTTCGAGGGTGATGGCTTCAAGTCCCTGAACGGTACCAGCATCAAGAGTGCCGTATGGATGGTCTTCGTACATAAATAATTGAAACGACCATTTACCGAGTTCCTCGTCGTTTGTACCCCGGAGAGTATTTCTTATGTAGTTGAGAAGATTGGTTTTATTTCTCCGGAAATCCGATTCATCGAAGCGCGGATTGAGCAGTAATCCGGAAAAAATACTATAAAACTCATCGAGATGATCGCGATGTACATTGCCGGTAAAAACCGTAATCTCTTTATCGAAGTTCACGCTTATCGATGCGGCCCATGGATATAATACCTCCTGAATGTCGCGGAATGTCAAATCGCCGGTACCGCCGTTGGCGATCGTCATCGCGGTAAGTGCATTCAAACCTTCTTTTCCTTCAGGATCGTTGATGGCACCTGTATGCACGAGAATCCGAAACGCAACCAGCGGATTGTCTTCAAGATGTATCTCCGTAAATTTGAGATGTTCGTGGGCTATCATACAGAGTGAAAAAATAGATACAAGTAAAACGGTGATAATCATTCTTGTTTTCATTGTTGTACCTCCTCCTGAGCAAGCGTTACGACAGATCTTGTTGTCGGCGTGAAGTATTTGCGTGCGACCCGCTGAACATCTTCCGGTGTGACGCTATCGTAAAGATTAAAAAGCTTATTTACCGTATTGAAGTCACCCGTCAACTGGATATATTGCGAGACGGTCCGTGCAACCGAACTTGCGGTATTCAGGCTCATCGCGAAGCCGTACCGGAGGAACGATTTTATTTCATCGAGCCGTTCCGGTGCGATTTGATTATTTTTTAAATCTTCGATGGCGTCGTAAATTTCCTGTTCGACTCTTTCCATGTTCTCGATATTTTTAATGCGGCTCATGATTGTGAAGAGATAGGGATCCCGTCTGTCGGTGTATCCGCCCGAGACGAAATCGACAAGCTGTTCATCGACAACGAGTTTCTGGAAGAGCGGCGCATTCCGGGCAAACAGCAGCTGACCAATTATATTGAGAGCGGGGATATCGATGTTGGTTTCATCGAACTCGGGAACCCTGTATCCGATCATGAGATGCGGAAGTGTCGCGCTGCCCCAGGTGATATGTGAGCGTTTTTCTTCGGTCTGCGGCGGTTCTTCGGGTATGTCGACCGTCCATGTACCCGGTTCCCAACCGCTGTAGTACTTCTGTGCAAGCTGCGTAAGCCGGTCGTGGTTTACATCTCCCGCGACGATGATCGTGCAATACTCGGGGCGATAGTATCGGTCAAAAAAGGTTAAGCTGTAGTCGAATTGATTCGGCATATCTTTTATGTCTTCCAGATAGCCGAGTGTCGTGTGTCCGTATGTGTGTTCGGTAAACGCCATCTCACGTATGCGCTCGAACATCTGTCTGAGCGGATTGGCGGCGTTCATATTATATTCTCCCAGGATCGCACCCGCTTCGGTTTTGAAATCCTCGACAGAATATTTCAGGTTCATGAATCTGTCGGATTCTATTTTGACGATCTCCTCCAATGCATCTGCGCTGGCAACAATATGGTAACCCGTCCAGTCATCCGTGGTGAAAGCATTATGATCTGCCCCCAGACGTTTCAGTACCTCGTTGTATTCCTCAGCGGAATATTGCTCGGTACCGCGAAACATCATATGTTCAAAAAAGTGAGCAAACCCGCTCAACCCTTCCTCAACCTCGTTCCGTGAACCGGTCCGGACAACCGTGTAATATGCGATAATTCCCGGACTGTCAAAAGGTATTGAGATAACCGTAAGTCCGTTATCAAGTACGCTCTGATGAACGGGAAACGGAAAAACGGCATCGTTTGAGTGTGCGGGGAGCATGCACATAGATACAATCGTTAAAAAAATAATGAATAGTCTTATAAGCACCGTATCCTCCAATGTTTGATGTTGTTTGTAAAAACCGATGATTTGATTGATTTGGCAATGTTTATTCGACTTCAATATAGAAAAAACCCTGAATTGTGGCAAGTATCGGGAAAAATAAAGAATAACTTATTATTGATTAATTGAACCATAATAGCTAACTTGAGCGTTATATTTTCTAAACCCTTTCAGGGCTTATTGGCAGTAACTGATCTCTGCAACACAGGGTTATCACCCTGTGCTGTTGATGACATTCCTTCGGAGCTTGTATTACAAACATATAACAACTACATAAAGGATAAAATCTATGCGGATATATCTACGCTGTTTCAGTGTTTTGTTTTTATTTCTACTGATCTTTTCATCGGGTCTGTACGGACAATCGTTTTCCCTTTCCCCCGGTAAGGCGCAGTTATCGCCTCGAATACAGGATATAATTATGACCAACGACGAAAAACAGCGGCTTCATCCGATATTTCGTGAAATTGTTCTGAACTATCGTCA
>SLQE01000327.1 GCA_007131635.1 Bacteroidota bacterium
AAAAATCAAACTTTGCATATCTGGCATAAATTTTGATGTAGTAATAGGTGGGTAAATATGGAATTAGAAACTATCTTAAAAAAATCAAAATTCCGGACCGGGAACCGGCTGGAACAGTTCATAACCGATGCACCGATGGCAGTTGCGATGTTTGACCGCAACATGGATTATCTTGCTGCCAGTAAAAGCTGGATAAAGGTTTATAATCTGAACGGTGATATTGTCGGGCTCAACCATTATGAACTATTTCCAAGAATCCCGGAAAAATGGAAAGAGATTCACCGACGATGTATGGCCGGGGCGGTAGAGACATCCGAAGCCGATAGGATCGAGCGTGCCGACGGTTCGGTCATTTGGCTCAAGTGGGAAGCTTGTCCCTGGCGTGACGACAACGGCGAAATAGGCGGCATCGTCATATTTTCACAAAATATCACCGGTATTAAGTCAGCTGAGGAACAACTCCGCGAACATATCGAACAGTTGTCTCTTCTCTTAACCGCCAGTGAATCTCTCGCCGGATCATTTGATCTGCAAAAAATAATGCAGGTTTTAACAGAAACCTCCACGAAACTTCTCGGCGCAGGAACCGCTGCAATCTACCTGCTGGAAAAAGATGTGTTATATCTGGGTGCTACTACTCCTTCCCTGCCGGCAAACTTTCCCGAGAATCTCCGCAAAGCACCCCTGATGGATCACCCTCATCTACAACAAGCAATTAATAACGCTTCGACATTGATCATCCCTGATTTTCAAAATGCCGATCTGAGCAAGGCCGAACGTGAAGTGTGTATGATGCGCAAAATTCGGTCGATGGCTATCATTCCTTTAATCGGCAGTAAAGGCGTACTGGGAGTACTTATTGTTGCAACCACCGATACCCCCCGCGGATTTTCTGAAGAACAGCTGGTGCTCTGCCGGAATCTCGGGACACATGCTTCGATTGCCATTGAAAATGCAAACCTCTATCGATCCCTTCAGGATGAACTTACCGAACGCAAAGATGCGGAATTAAAACTCAAGAATAGCGAGGAAAAATACAAGTCGTTATTCGAAAACTCTATTGATACAATCTATATCAGTTCTCCGGGAGGGAGATTACTGGACATTAACCAGGCAGGGATCGAGCTTTTTGGTTACGATTCAAAAGAAGAGATTTTTGATATAGATATCGGTAAAGATTTTTACGTTAATGCCGGTGACAGGGATAAGATCAAATTACAGCTTAAAGCCAACGGTTTTGTCAAAGAATTTGAAACCACACTTAAAAAGAAAGACGGAAGCACAATTGCGGTGCAAATAACAGCCAACGTCGAACGAGGCAATAACGGCGAAATTTCCGCATACCGGGGTATAATCAGAAACGTTACCGGTAAAAAGGAAGCCCAAAAGCGGTTGAACGAATATGTGACACAGCTGACCGCTGCCGAGGAAAATCAAAGGATACTACTTGACAATATCCAGACACAGGTTTGGTATCTGACCGATGATCATACCTATGGAGCCGTGAACGAAGCCCATGCCGATTACAACGGCGTAAAGAAAGAAGATCTGGCATTCAAGGATATGAATGAAATTTTTCCCAAAAATATCGCAGATCTACACCGATCTTTAAATACCCGGGTTTTCAAAGCGGGTAAACCTGAATATACAGAGGAATGGGTTCCTCATGCCTCCGGTGAAAAGCGACTTCTTTCAATCAAAATAAATCCTAAATTAAGGAAAGACGGGACGGTGGAGTATGTTGTTTGCAGTGCGGAAGACATAACAGACCGGAAGCAGGCAGAGGACAACTTTCGGCAGAGTGAAGAACAGTTCAGGTTGATAACGGAAAACATTGCAGATATGATAGCCGTTCTCGATCTTGACGGGAAAAGACTCTATAACAGCCCTTCATATAGACCTATTCTAGGAGAATTAGAATCCCTTCGGGGCACGGATTCCTTTCAGGAAATTCATCCCGAAGACCGGGAAAGGATAAAAGAAATTTTTCAGGAAACGGTAAAAACAGGGATCGGGCAACGGACCGAATATCGGTTTTTATTGAAAGACGGAAGTATTCGCTTCATCGAATCTCAGGGTAGCACTATCCGGGATAATAAGGGGAACGTCTCACAGGTTGTTCTCGTATCACGAGATGTGACCGGTAAAAAGCAGCTTGAGCAGCAGGCACTGCGTTCTCAACGAATGGAGAGTATCGGAACACTTGCGGGCGGGATCGCACACGATCTCAATAATGTTCTTGCGCCGATGATGCTCTCATTTGAAATCCTGAGCAAAAAAGTAACCGACGAACAGAGTAAAGTAATATTGCAAATGCTCCAATCTACTGCCGAGCGGGGAGCGGATCTCATTAAGCAGGTGCTATCGTTTGCACGGGGCGTTGAAGGCGAGCGCACTATCGTGCAAGTCCGGCACCTGATCGATGATATTGAAAATATTATAAAACAAACATTCCCGAAGTCGATTTCCTTTCATAAAAATATTCCCAAAGATTTGCCAACCATCTCCGCCGATGCTACGCAACTTCACCAGGTTTTGATGAACCTTTGCGTGAATTCGCGGGATGCGATGCCTCAGGGGGGCAAAATAGATATTAAGACCGAGAGTGTAATACTCGATGAGCAGTACATAAGTATGCACCGGGATGCAAAACCGGGGCACTATATCCGTATAACTCTTACCGATCAGGGAGTGGGGATTCCACCGGCGGTTATTGAACGGATCTTCGAGCCGTTCTTCTCGACAAAAGAAATCAGTAAAGGTACCGGCTTAGGTCTTTCGACGGTACACACCATCGTTAAAAGTCATGGCGGATTCGTTACCGTCTACAGTGAAGTCGGTAAGGGTACGACATTCAGGGTTTACTTACCCGCACTTGAGGGAATCCAGGCTACAGTTGCTGAAGAAAAAGCTAAAATTACCGGCGGGAACGGCGAATGTATTCTCGTTGTCGATGACGAAGAGAGTATCCGGGAAATAACCAGAGCGTCATTGGAGGCAAACGGATATTCCGTTATCACTGCTGCCGATGGGACAGAAGCTATGGCGGCATACGCAACCAAAGGACAGAACATTGCCCTGATTCTGACCGACCTGCATATGCCGTATATGGATGGGGCAGCAACAATACGGGCATTACAAAAATTAAATCCCGATGTCAAATGTATCGCCGTCAGCGGACTGAAACAAAATGAGTACGAACTGCCGAAAGGCGCGGTCACGTTTATGCATAAGCCATTCACATCGGAGCAATTATTGAAAACTATTCATGAAATGATCGACAATTAATCATCACACATATAGCGTTGACTTTCTCAATGCCCGGTCCTCTGCAATCTCATCTATTCAACCGCAGCAACCATTCGATATATGTTATAAATAATTATGGTTTCATCAACCAGCCGGCAATCGACGACGTTGACATACGGTTGTTCTACTTCGACTTCAATAATGTAAAAGTTCGTACCATCGCGTATTGTGTCCGGCCGACGAAGCTGAAGCTCGTTCATTTCTATCATAAAAGATTCTGCCGTTTTATCTTCTATTTCAGGCAGAAGTTCCCGGTAACATGTTATCCAATCAAGTATAGCCGTAAGGCCGGCTTCCCGGTAATATGATTCTACCAAATCCAAATCGAAATCGAGCATCGGCTCTTCTTCAATCTCATAGAATACTTCGTATTCGAGAAAATCTTCTAATTGCTCGAGTGCATCCGCCGGCATCCCCTCCGACTTCATTGTCTGAAGCATCATATCGAAGTACAAATCCCTTACCTCATGAATCGGGCGTGAAGTCGTATATATTCGAACGTCCATATCGACTGACTCGTACCGTATGTGGCGCCCGCCATCAATAATGCTGCCGCTCATTGATTCAATATCCTCCATTTGACGGGATAATTCCAACGCCAATTTACTCATTTCGGGTTGATAGGTGGCAAAATCGGGGAATGGGACAAGTTGTTCAGGAGCCGCTTGTCCGAGAGCGTATTCGCCCGGTGACATGATCAAAACAAAGGTAATAAGAATAAGTATAGTCTTCATGATATTATCTCCAGAGTAAGATTAATAATTCAGGTCGCAAAAAGACAGGTAATAATAAGTTACAAAAATTCCGCTGATTGTCAAACGGGGCTATCAAATCTCACGATGCTCGGTTCGGGAAATAATTTCGTCCTGCAACACCTTGCCGAGATCGCAGAAATAATCGCTGTATCCCGCTACCCGTACAATCAGATCCCGGTACTGATCGGGATTCTTTTGCGCTTCGCGAAGCGTTGCCGAATCTATCACATTGAATTGAATATGGTGCCCGTCTAAACTGAAATATGTACGTACCAGATGAACCAGATTGTTCAGGTCTTTATCTTCCTTCAACAACTGCGGTGTGAATTTCTGATTGAGAAGTGTCCCGCCCGTCCGGATCTGATCCATCTTTGCGACGGATTTAAGCACCGAAGTCGGACCACGCCGGTCGGCTCCCTGTACCGGCGATACACCTTCGGAAAGCGGTTCTCCCGATTTTCTTCCGTCGGGTGTTGCACGCAGCACCGATCCGAAATAGACATGCACCGTTGTCGGCAAGAGGTTAATATGATATGTACCGCCTTTGGTATTCGGCCGCCCGTCGATTGCATTATAATATGCCTCGAAAAGTTCGAGCATAACACTGTCGGCATAATCGTCATCGTTGCCATATCGCGGAGTCCTGTTCATCAGCATAGACCGGTACCGCTCATAGCCTTCAAAATCGGCCTCGATCATCCGGA